>CAZJXN010000250.1:0-4700 GCA_964549655.1 uncultured Saprospiraceae bacterium | reverse complement strand
TTACTGCCGTCATTATAAAGCTATCATTTTTTAGTTTGTACACAATGCATTGTACTGAGACGTGTAATACTGAATTTCGATAAAAGAATTAGAACTAATCAATAACGCAAAGGTGATAGCACAGACAAAAGGGTCATAGCCACCTTGCAACTCCTCCATTTTTGTGAATTCCAATTGTTTCATAATTTTTAAGTTTTAAAGAATAAATAAAAATAATTACACCGAGCTTATTTCAAGTGTCGTCGGTGTGTCGGCACTATTTACGCGCACAAAATATCTTTGTCATAACCATACATTACAGTCCAGCAAGGAAATTTCTTTGCTTTTATAAAAATTTGATAGCAGAAAATTACTCCTTCTGCACATTCAATGCTTTTATTTGCTCCGTCAAAGGGACATCATGTGCATGGATGGAAATTTCTTTAACACGCAAAACATTTATTGCATTATAAGCAACAAGACGATATTCCATCACTAAGCCTTCTTTTTGAAAAATGTCGCTAAAGAATTTTTGAGTTTGATTTTTTTTATCAAAAGAGAAGCTATCTGCCAGCCACAATTCCACATTCGTTTTCTGATTGGTAAATACATAAATGTACTTTTGACACGCTATGCCCAGTATATATTTCTTCTCATTTGTCTTTTCTTTCCGGTCTGCTTCTTCCAATTTAAACCTTGGATGTGCCTCGTAAGATTGTGCCTTTTCACCCTTTTCATAAGCAAAATAAGCATCATGTGGGGACTGAATTATAATATCATACATACTACTATCTTTCTTGATGGATACTTGTAAGAGATAGCTACCATCAATTTGAAATATAGTCATCTTTCCATTTAATCCATCGTATATAGAATATCCTAAGGTCTTCAATTGTAAGTCCTTCAATTCGTCGCTTACCCACTCATTTTGAAATTCGTATAGGATAGTTCCTTGAAAAGATTGTGCCTCTAAAGTTATAATCTTTATAAACAAAAGGAATATCAACGCTATTTTTTTCATATTTTAATAATTCAAGAATGGTAAACCAAACTTTAATTTAGTTCACCATTCTTATTTATAAATACTCAGCTGCATTGAAGTGTATAAGTTCCTCCGTGTCCAAATATTGCAAAGGTATTGAGGATTGCATTGAGCTGTCCTGGATTTCTTTCTGCAACAATGCTCAAAACTTTATTGAGCTGACTACAAGCAATTCCTCCCTGTAATTCCTCCATTTTTGCGAATTCTAATTGTTTCATGATTTTTAAGTTTTAAATATTAAATAAAAATAATTACACCGAGCTTGTTTCAAGTGCCGTCGGTGTGTCGGCACTATTGGTGCGCACCAAGTATCTTTGTTGAAAGTATAAGGAGTTACTGTAAATTCAATTGTAAAAACACGATAAATAGTACCCATACCAGCAGCCCTACGCCATACGTAGCCGCTACGAAGCCGACCATTCGCGTCCAATGTTTTTGGAGAAGATAGCTCATGCCGCCGGCAAGTAGTATCCAGAAGCCGAGTTCAAATACATTCACTACACTTAAGGGATATTGTAGCCACGTGGGTACGTTCTCCGCGCCCGTCCAGCCCAGTAGGGAAAAAACGTCGGCTTTCATCAAGTCTTCTATGGTTTGAATGTCCATAAATTGCACGACCATCATGTACACTAATTTGCCGATGGCATAAATGACGCTGGCTTTGACCACTATACCAAAAATCGCGCTGAATTTTAGTTTATAATCTAGCAGAATTGCGCCAGTAGCGAGGCAAATACTAACCAGAAAGGTTTGAAATAATAGCGTTACAGGTATGAAGAAATACCTTAGCCACGTCCACGTATTTTGCTTGTCTATAAATGCGTCTATGCGCTCTATGGTGAGTTGTTCGCCCAGCGTATTGTAATATACTTGCTCCGTAAGCACGTACTTTTGCTGAATGTGCAACACCAGCGCGTAGCTCACGCAGGAGAAGGCGAAGAGTACCCAAGCGTTAAGTGAAAAATATTCGCCCCAAACGGACGCTTTTTGATTCAAAGCAGCAGTGGCAGACATAATATCGGTTTTTATATGCACAAAGTTACAGGCATTGCAAATAAAATTTCGGGTAAATTGGGGTAAAAGTGCGTCATTTTGGGTAAATGTGGGAACTGCTACGCTCTAATTAGTAAAATGCAGGTCTTTATTTATGGAGCGCTGTATTTCAAAATCGCTTCGATCTTCGTCTCGCCTTTATAATGTTTGACCAGTTCTTGTTGTTGATTGTAAATAAAAATAGACGGCACCATACTTGTTCCAAACAAATCTTTAAATTTTCGGTCTCGGTCGTATAGAATGTGAATGTTTGGCTGATTGACTAAATCATATTCCTTTGCAAACTCCCGCAAGCGTTCTACCGATTCATCGCTCACCAATAGCACATTCGTAGCTGCAAAGCGGTGCAGGCTATCGCGGATGGCGCGGGCTTCGTACTGGCAATGCTCGCAGTCGGGATTGAAGTAGATGAGCAGGGTGGGGTGTTTCATATTAAAAGAAAAGCTATCAGAGATAGTCGAAAAAGTAAATAAATCCGATAAATTGAGTGTTTTTACTTCGTTTTGTTGTTTTGCCTTTGTAACAATCCCTGAAATCATAAGGGCGACAAATAATACTATGATTGCAGGAAGCATTCCCTTTACTAATGTTCTAAAATTTTCATCAAAAAACATACCCAGTATTTTTTACATGAATGAAACTATTGAGATTAAAATATTCAAGAATGACCAAACAATCAAAGACGGAAAAAGTAGTAATTCTTTCTTTTTATCAATTACTAAATGAAAAAAAGATCTTTCTATAATTTCTTCTTCATTTATATCAATTCTTTTTAACTTTACTTTTATAAGACAATATATAAAGTAGACTATAATGATAAAAAGCGCAATAGATGCTTCTGTTGCTGATGAATAATATAGGGAAAGTGTAAAAAATAAAACTGAAAATGCGATAAACAATAAATAAGATTCAATTTTAAGCTTGCTTTCAATAAGAATTGAAAATACGGGAGACATACTTATAATAAATAGCGTTATCGAAAAGTGACATAAAATCACAACAGGCTCACTCATCCCCTGTACTGCCCCAATGAGAAGTGATAGAGAAGCCATATTAACCACTAGAAGCCTATTAATCATTTTACAATTATTTTAAGAATAAAACTTGCAGTTGGCTACCAACTGCAAGTATCACAATTATAAATTAGCACCCTGCAACTAGATTCCCGGCACTAATTGCACCACCAGTCACTGTAGCAAGAGTACTCCAAGTACCAGCCACAATAGCCAAAGCAGTACCTCCCGTAGCAACCGTTGCTACTCCAAGCAATACTAATCCTGCAACACCAAACCAATCTCCTGCATTGCTACATTTCCAAGCCCCCCCCTGCAAGTCCTCCATTTTTGTGAATTCCAATTGTTTCATGATTTTTAAGTTTTAAAGAATAAATAAAAATAATTACACCGAGCTTATTTCAAGTGTCGTCGGTGTATCGGCACTATTTACGCGCGCAAAATATCTTTGTCCAAGTACGAAGTCAGTAATACAGTTACTGCAAATTCAATTGCAAGAAAACGATCAACAATACCCATACCACCAGCCCCACGCCATATGTAACAGTTACAAAATTTATCATCCGCGTCCAGTGTTTTTGGAGCAGGTAGCCCATACCGCCTGCGAGCAGCAGCCAAAAACCGAGTTCAAATACATTCACTACACTCAGTGGATATTGTAGCCACGTGGGTACGTTCTCCGCGCCCGTCCAGCCCAGTAGGGAAAAAACGTCGGCTTTCATCAAGTCTTCTATGGTTTGAATGTCCATAAATTGCACGACCATCATGTACACTAATTTGCCGATGGCATAAATGACGCTGGCTTTGACCACTATACCAAAAATCGCGCTGAATTTTAGTTTATAATCTAGCAGAATTGCGCCAGTAGCGAGGCAAATACTAACCAGAAAGGTTTGAAATAATAGCGTTACAGGTATGAAGAAATACCTTAGCCACGTCCACGTATTTTGCTTGTCTATAAATGCGTCTATGCGCTCTATGGTGAGTTGTTCGCCCAGCGTATTGTAATATACTTGCTCCGTAAGCACGTACTTTTGCTGAATGTGCAACACCAGCGCGTAGCTCACGCAGGAGAAGGCGAAGAGTACCCAAGCGTTAAGTGAAAAATATTCGCCCCAAACGGACGCTTTTTGATTCAAAGCAGCAGTGGCAGACATAATATCGGTTTTTATATGCACAAAGTTACAGGCATTGCAAATAAAATTTCGGGTAAATTCGCGTAAAAGCAAGTACATTCAGGTAAATATCGGAATACCTACTTTTTCTTCTTCTTTCGGTTCTTCTTCTGCTCCAACGCTTCTGGCTCTGGTGGTTTGCCCAATTTTTCGTAAATTTCCTGCTGCTGCTTCGGAAAAATAAGGTAGCCTTCGATCTCAATGCTGAGTGCTTTGAGCCGTTTCGCAAACGTCTTGGGTGTCACGCCGTACTCGGCTGCCATTTGCGTTTTGTTTTTTGTAGGTTGATCGGTCATGGTCAAGCGGTTTTTTTGAGTGTGTGTTTGTGGATAGAACCGCCGTTCTTTGACTTCCTGTTACTACAATCAGCTTAAGTTTTAAAGATTAGATTAGATTAGATTAGATTAGATTAGATTAGATTAGATTAGATTAGATTAG
>CAZJXN010000249.1:0-4725 GCA_964549655.1 uncultured Saprospiraceae bacterium | reverse complement strand
GCCAATGCCCACCAAGCGGGTGATTTTCGGATGGGAATGAGCGCGGCGCAATTGGCTTTCGGTCGCCCAAGTTCCGCCTGAATCGCTCTCAGATTTTCTACTTCTTGTTTTTCAGCGTAGCGGATATTACTATTAAAACCTTTCAAAGTCCAAACACTTTCGTTCGATTTTATGGGCGTGCTTGGAATAATTTTCAAATGCGAAACGCGCGCTAGAGAATCGCCCGCCACTGCATCCGTTTTTATGACTTCCCACTCACCGCTCGTCCCGCCGATAAAATCAAAAAAGTTTTCTACCATTTTAGTAACAATTTCTTTGTAATTAAGCCGATTTAATTAATATTTTTTTTTACAAAATATCAATAATTTATTGTTAGCAAATTCATTATTTCAAATTTAATGCGCCTCCAACTGCCTATTATCAACGGAAGACTGTAATACTTCTTTTAAATGGTCGCCTACTCGTAGTGCCTGTGCAATGATGGTCAATCCTGGATTCACCGCTGAACTCGATGGAAAGAAACTGCCATCCACAACGTACAGATTGTGAACCTCATGCGCACGACAAAACGTATTCAAAGCGGAAGTTTTCGGGTCATTGCCAAAGCGAATTGTACCATTTTGATGTGCTGTACCGGCGATTGGAATTTTCTTACCAAGATACAAATGGTTGGGAATCAAGTAAGTCTCCCCGCTAACGTGTTCGAGTATCCATTGCAATTTTTTGTACAAACGGCGATGCGCTTCGAGGTTATTTTCAGTATAATGCAAGTGAATCGTACCATCTTTATCAACCAATACGCGGTTATTTGGGTCGGGCAAATCTTCGGAAGTCATCCAGAAATCAAGCGAATGTTTTGCGACATAATCCAAAGCCAAGCCTGGCGCAAAGCCTGGCGCGTCTTCGCGGAACATCAGCGCGTCCGATTTTCCGAGCATTTGAATATGCCCCAGCGGAAATTCAAAATCGTCACTTTTGAAATAGAAATCATTCAAAGCCAGCGTTTTGCCAAACAAAGTAGCATTTGGCTTTTTAGAAATTGCCAGCAAAGCCGAGTTATTATGTGCCATGTAATGTCTGCCTACCACATCCGAGCCATTCGCCAATCCATTGGGATGCGCGTCATTTACCGAACGTAATAATAATGCAGCGGAATTAATTGCGCCGCAAGCCACTACTATAATATCCGCAGTAAATGTCAGCGTTTCTTCGCCTTTTTTTACAATGACTTCCTTTACTTCGTTGCCACTGGCATTAGTATTCAGGCGCTCCACATAGCTTTCTGTCATCAACGTTACATTTTTATATTGTAATGCTGGTTTGATACCTATTATATGTGCATCGGCTTTTGCTTCCGAAGCATCGGGAAAACCATCAAAACGGTCGAGTACGGGCGGTGCGTCTCCGCGTTGTTCGTCCAACTTTACACCAATCGGTAATGGAAATGGTTTTAAACCCAATTTTATTAAATCATCATGTAAGTCCTGGATGCGCGGCTCGTGCGGGAGTGGGGCATACGCATACGGTTCGCTCGCAGGCGGTTCAGTCGGGTCAATGCCGTGCTCGCCATGTACATGATATAATTTTTCTGCTTCGGTGTAATAAGGCTCCAAATCTTGATACGAAAGGGGCCACGCCGGGGAAATGCCGCCATGATGTTGTACCTCGCCAAAATCTGCCTCGCGCATCCGCAAGAGTGCAGCGCCGTAAAATTTGGTATTGCCACCTACGCCACAGCGAATGCCCGGACGGAAAGGCTTGCCTTTTTTGTCCAACCAGTGCTCAGTAGAAGTATATTTTTGATCCAAGAAAACGGCTTGCGTGCTCCAGTTGTCGCGCTCCCGAGGGATGTAGGAGCCGCGTTCTAAAATCGAGATTTTTTTGCCCGTCGGAGCTAAGCGATGCGCCAAAGTGCCGCCGCCCGCGCCTGTGCCAATAATAATAACATCGTAGTGATTCATAAAAACTGTGTTTGTGTGTTTAGGTGTTCGTGTGTTCAGGTCGCTCTTCACATGAACACATCGTACATGAACACCATATTATTCAATAATTAATTTGCTATTAAATCCGCCAAAGCCATCTAATTCGCGTAATAGATTCGTCGGGTCGGGTATCCATTCGGTTTCGTTGATAATAAATTTGTAGCGATATTCACCTTTTGGTAAGAACTTGTAACAGGTTTTCCAAATTCCATTAGATAGAGGTTGTAATGAAATTCCTTCCTGATTCCAATTCGTAAAATCGCCGGTGGTGGTGACCGTTTCAGCTGCGTGCTGATGTAATGAAAATTCAATGGTTTGCAGTCGGTAATTAATAATCGGTGTAAAATGGACAGGCAAATCGCTGTGCACGATCTCCGCCTCATAAACGGCACTCAAAGGATGCACTACGCCAAAGCCTTGCCGCTCCGCCGAAACATTTGGCAATTTCCGAGCTGTTTGGGTCAAAATATTCCGCACTCCGGCTGGTGTCAAGGTTGGATTCGCTTCTAATAATTGTACCACCAAACTACTTACAATCGGTGCGGCGAACGATGTGCCGTCGGCGTGTTGGTAATGCGCGGAAATCAACTTGCGGTTGCCAATTTCTTCCTCAAGGGCTTGCCGAATCACGTCAGCAGGCTCATTGGTTAACTTTTTATCTAAACCCAATTGCGCCAAAACATTAGCAAATTTTGCTTGTAAATAACGATCCTCTTGGGTTTGCACCAAATCAAAAAGCACGGAAGCGTCCTTTTGAGCATTTGTAGCGGGCAAAAT
This sequence comes from uncultured Saprospiraceae bacterium, assembly GCA_964549655.1. Lineage (GTDB taxonomy): Bacteria > Bacteroidota > Bacteroidia > Chitinophagales > Saprospiraceae > JADJNW01. The sequence goes on along the minus strand of CAZJXN010000249.1, from coordinate 1,966 downwards.
CGGCGCAGGAATCCAAATCGCAGGCGCGAGTACATCCGGTTTGTGAATGCCATCTATCGTATTGCCAAAGGTCGAGTGATACAGATTGTAAGCCAAGGCGTGCAGCGTATTCTGGTCATCCAAGCCACCGACGGAAATCGCGTGCGGGCTGTTGGCGGGCGCTTTCAAATAGGCATTTTCGTCATTGCCAGCAGCAACTACCACCACGATGCCCGCCTTCACTGCTTTTTCGATTGCCAAATCCACCGCATTTTCACGATAAGACGTTGACCAATCGTCGGTTACAGAGAGGTTTAGAACCCGAATATTATATTTTTTTTGATTACGAATTGCCCATTCTATTGCTTTCGTAATATTTTCGCCCGTAATCGCGCCTTGCTCGTCCGTCACTTTTAGCAGCACGACTTTTGCACCGGGAGCCAGACTTTTGTAAATGCCATTTGACAAAGTGCCATCGCCCGCGCCAACAACGGAGGTCATCGTACCGTGCCAAGCCGAGGTTTGAGGTTTGGAAGTTTAGAGGTTTAGTGGTTTGCCATTTGGAATGTCAACTGTTGCCAGGATGCGTCCCTCTAAATCGGGGTGCGGATAGAAACCGCTATCAATAAAGCCAATCGTGATATCTTTTCCGGTGTAATGCGGGTGTGCCATGAGGCGAGTAGGAATCGGTAGAATTTTATAACCATTTACTTCCGTACCGAAGTCAATGCCTTTGAAATCCGTCCACGCATCTATTTGGACTTGATCCACACAGCGATTGCACGCGCCCATCGAGGGATTCCAGCCGGGTACTTTTTTTTGAAGCATTTCTAAAATCGGGGCATCACAAGCACCGTTGAATTCGTGAAGCAGCTTTTTATAGCCTTGGTGACAAATTGGACATTGCATGGCATTTTTCGTTTGCTTTGAATTGATGGCACAAAACTGCACACCTTTAAAGCCCGAAAATGTTACCTACGTAACACTTATTGAAAATATTTACCAATTCAGCATACAAACTACCAACAGCGTCGCAATAGAGACAAAAAACGGCAGGAGCAATTTAATGGAGAGCAGCTTCATGCAAGACCCAGAACTTTCCATTTCCTAATTCAATTTTACCTTCCCGTTCTAATTCATTGAGCATGAGGGAGACCGATTTGCGGGAAGTAGCAATCAAACTCGCCATTTCTTGTTGGGTGAGCGAATGTTCTACGACAATGCCCTTGCCATGGGCACAAGGCTTACCGTAAATTTCTGTCAGGTCTTTTAAAAGTTCTATTAATCGGCGATTGACATTCTTAAAAAATAAAATTTCGAGGCGGCGCTCCAGTTTGCGTATGTTTTCGCCAATTTTTTTGTGAATCTCCCGAGCAAAGGGCACATAATCGCGCGCCAAGTCCTGGGCTTTTTCGACGCTCATTTTACAAACTTGGGTGCCTTCTTGAATGACCTGTGCAAAATCGCGGTGTGTGCTTTGCCCAAGAAATGCCATTTCTCCAAGCAATTCCCCTCGGGATAGGTATGTTTTTACAAATTCCTTGCCTTCGTCGTCGTAGTAGCCTACTTTAATTTTTCCGGCAGTAACTAAGTAAATTTCTTTTGCTGTTTCGTTGGGTAGAAACAAAAAATCGTGCTTATGATAAGTCATAGGCGGATGGTGCTTGACATGGTCAGCATATTTATAAGGGCAGAGCACCTCGAATAGGTCAATGGAGTCAAAATACCAGATTTGTTTCATATGGTAATAGGCTAAAAGTATGCTTTAATTTTTCAAAGAGTTGATTTTCAATAAAATGTGTTTTTTTCATAAAATCATTAATTGGTCACTGGGATATGGCTGAAAAATACATTCGTAAATTTGGCTGTCCGATTCTGAGCGCATTTAAAATTCGTCAAACCTTTATAAAATAATTTAATTAATTAATTATCGTAACTACTTCTACTTTGGCACTTTAGAAAATCGATCTAAATCAACTTTTCTTTT
>CAZJXN010000248.1:0-4755 GCA_964549655.1 uncultured Saprospiraceae bacterium | reverse complement strand
TCGGTGGCACGGTTACGCCCGATGCAGACCAGATTGCGATGCTGAAAGGCGTGGTAGACTTATTCAAACCACCCTATATAAGTGAGCATCTCAGTTTCAACAAAGTACATGGCTTCCAAACGGGTTTCTTTCTGCCGCCTCGCCAGACACCTGCGGGTGTGCAAAAAGCAGTGGAAGGGATTAAAAAATTGCAAGATGCGTTGCAGTTGCCTTTAGCGGTAGAAACGGGGGTGAATTATTTGCGCCTTCGAGGGGATGAAATGGAAGATGGAGAATTTGTAGCAGCCGTGGCAGAACAAGCAGATTGTGGTATTTTATTGGATTTACATAATTTATTTACGAATCAACAGAATGGCAGACAGCCGATTGACCATTTTATTCATCAAATTCCGACAGACCGAGTATTAGAAGTTCACTTGGCGGGTGGTTTTGAAATGGATGGGTATTATCTGGATTCGCACTCTGGACCGATACCGGAATTACTTTTGCATATTTCAGAGTGGGTGATTCCCCAATTGACGAATTTAAAAGCCATTATATTTGAAATATTTCCCGCCTATCTTGCATTGACTGGATTAGACCTTGTAAAAGAAGAGGTAGCTAAAATACATAATCTATGGAATATCAGAGGAAGCAAACCCGTCACTTCTAATTCGCAAACTCATTCTACCAAAAAAGAAACCGTACTGTGGGAAAACGTTATGTCACCAGACCATTGGGAATTGGAACTTGGCGGGCTGACGGTAGGAAAAGCCGCTTCTCTGGAAGAGGTGTTGCAACCTTTGAGAGACGACCCGGGAATCGAAATTGTACAAAAATTGGTGAAAGAATTTCGGGCTTCCATGTTGGTAAATGTAATGCCACTGACTTGCAGAATGATGATGTTGACTGTAAAAGTAGAGGGATTTCTTACGGTTTTGAATGATTATTGGAGTAAACATACGCCGCAGTTATACGCATCTTCCGAAGCTTTGCAATTTGCCGATTATTTAGAAGGTATCAATTTGCGCGTGCCGGCACTCAATCGAATTTTGGCATACGAAAAAGCAGTCGTAGAAACTTTGCTCGATGATGAAACCAGAATTGTCCAATTTCACGTTGACCCGATTCCATTATTAAGTGCTTTGGCAGATGGAAAACTTCCAGATGAAGACCCAGCACCCGGCGATTATGAAGTAGAAATTACGGCGGATGTCTATGAAACCTTGAGTTCGACCGGGCAATATTTTGCACCTGCTACTGCAAAGTTTCATTAAACTGTTCATTTGGCACATTTTGTGGCGCTCACCGCATATTGTCTGAACTGTGATTTTTGTGATTACTTAAGAGCAGAAACAAGTGCAAAATCATGCCTTTTACAAAAATTACAGTTTAGACAATTGTTTTATGCGGATACCGAATGAGCAAACTTAAAGTCAAATACCCCAGCACCAAAAAAGTACCGTAACCAATCGTCAATCCCCACGTGTGCAGGTGTGCGAAGGGATTTACAAAGCGGTCAGCGATGTCGGAAACGAGGGCAAACGGATTGAAAAATACATCCCAACTATTCCAGCGCAAAAACCTGCCGAGATACACGCCGAATGCGCAGAGAAAAAGAACGCCGAAAACACTAAGCCAAGTGAAGCGATTGCCAAGTCTTTTGGAAACTAATGCTTGAATATCAAGAAGGCTGAGGTAGCCGAGAATAATACCATTCCAAGCAAAAGACAGTAAAAGTAACAAGTCGAACCACAGCGGTACACCATTGCGCAATTTTAAATGAAATAAATCGGTAAAAATGTACGGCGCATTGGGCAAAAATAGCAGCCACAGGGCCACAAGGCTCCAGAAAACGAGGGGTCGCTTGCGCAAATTTTCAAATGCTATCAGCAACGTGCTGATTCCATAAGGAATAGCTGCGAGAAAAAGATTCCAAACCAAAAAAGTATACGTCAAGGTGTGCGAATGCCAAATGCGAAAAGCGTTCATCGTGACGCTGAATGCCATGCAAAGAGCGAGCAGCGCGAGGAGACGCAGGCGGGGATTGGTTTTCCAAAGATGAATTAACAGCATCATTTTCATGGTTTTTTATGAGGAAAAATCGATATGCGCAAATTTAAAAAATGATTTGCCATTTTTTTGACAAACAACTGTTAATACTACTTTTAAGTATTGTATGCACGCTGTAATAGAAACAACTTGCAGGACACCAAAAACTAAAAATCATGAAAAACCTTACTTTCTTCTCACAAATTAAAACCTTATTTTTTACTGAATTTAAATGGAAATTTTTATTGCTCTTACTGCTGATTGCAGGTTTTTACAATACCTATGCACAAGATGGTTCCCCTTCATTTTCTTGTGGAACGATGGAAGCTACAAGTACAAAAGTTAATTCAAATGATGAAATAATTTCCCCAAGAAGTGCTTGTACGTCAACTACTGCTACCAAATATATAAATGTGAACCTAACCTTCATTATGAAATCCGATGGAACCGGAAATTACGATGAAACCTCTGATGGATTAGGTGGACCTGTTTCTGGGTATCAGATTGCATATGAGGTAATCAAAACTGCAAATGAACTACTTGCAAATAACCCGCAAATTTATCAACCAATAGGAAACACTATATCTGCTTTATCACCAAGGATTCAGTATTTAATAAAAGGTGTTCATTTTATAAGAAATACAACACCTTACAATTATGAATATTATCAAGTAGGTTCATTAAACAGTTATTCAACAAATTTGCCCACTGAGATAAATATATTTATCGCAGGTGACCCAATTGGCGCAAGCGGTGTTGCAGACGCAGTTGGAGTTTTTACTAATGGAGGTAACCCAATTGTCCTTATTGGTGAGCAAATGAATGCTTCCTATAATCACGGGTATACAAAATCTGTTTTTTATAAAACCACTCCACTTTCTTTTAAATTATTTTACTACGCACAAATAATTAATCATGAAGTGGGACATCTACTAAATCTCTTTCACCCCTTTGGTTGTCCAAGCACCTCCAATCCTGACGGGTGTACGGATACAGAGACTTTCTGTACAAACTCCGATTTTGACCCGATTCCGCCACAGACAAACCCATATACTGGTCGAAGTTGCCCAACTAGTCCAACTAATACTTGCTCCAATACTTTTATGGGGTATCATATTAATCATAATGCTATTACACCTTGTCAAATAAATAGGATACACAATGAAATTCAAACAACGGCAGGAATGAACTATTATGATTGCAATTGTTTAAATCCTGTTCCTTCTTTTACTATTACGGGTACTTCCGGCGGCACTTTATATTTGAATTGTGATGACCCCGGGACAAATGTTGCCGTTTTTATAGATGCCTCTGCCACCCAACACGAAAACGCCTACGAAATTACAGTTGAAGATATAAACACTGGAGATTCTTACACCAAAATTTATTATGGACCTGCCTCAACCATCAATTTACAAGAAATATTTCCAAATATACAAGTTAACAGAGTTTATTATATTTCATTCAAAGCTATTAATACCTGTGGAAAACAATCCACACATCAGTATTTGAGCATCGAATACAATCTTTCTTGTGGAGGGTGGTTTCTCCGATTAAGTCCCAATCCTGCCAGTCAAAATTTAAAAATAGAATATAATTTGGATGTAGCGAGGGAAACAGATACCGAAATTACAGTTACTGAATTTAATAATCCAATCAATAGAAGTACGGTTAAAACCAAAAGCAAACAGCAAAAAGGAAGACATGAAATACAAGTGAATACCAGTGATTTGATAAATGGAATGTATATAGTAACGCTACAAACGCCTGAAAAGACGCTAAGTCAAAAAGTACAGATATTGCATTAGCAACATACATTTCAATCACTTTTAAAAATGCTTATTATGAAGAACTCAGTATTCATTTTTTTCCTTTTAGGAATTAATTTATTATCAGCGCAGACTGAAACACTTATCCAATTAATTTTTGAAGATGCTATTGGACAACGAGATACAACTATCATAGGAGTTAGTCCACTTGCGTGTGATTCTTCCTTGAACGCAGATTTGGGAGAAAAAGAAGTAAATGCTAACTTTCCGGAAAACATATCGTTTAAAATAGTTGGAACAAAAGTCAAACAAGATAGTACAGCTGATACACATACTTTCAAAGATATTTTTTCAAAAAAAATATTTTTTAACTACGCTCAAAATTTTGATGTATTTAAAAGATGTGGTTCGGGACACAAAATGGCTGTTTTTAAATGCCGTATTGTAAATTTTCCCTTGAAAATAAAATGGAACTGGTTGGTTTCCAATAGCGAAAGATTATATGCTCCTAAATTTACTCCTCAAACTAACACGTTTAGCAACATGAATGGCGGAACAATCTCAGCATACCTTCCAAGTTCGATTCCTTTATTCAATAAAGATTCTATTATTTTTAGAAAAGAAGAAATGACCAAATGGTCAAATTTGCCAAATGACTATCTTTTGTTTTTTTCTTTGCAGCAAATAATCGTAGGTACGAAAGATTTGAAAAATATAAAATTAAGACAACTTCAAGTTTTCCCAAATCCTGGTATCAATACTATTCAATTAGGTAACGAAGAACTTTTTGACGATTGTCTTATACAGTTTTACGATGCAACAGGTGCATTTATACAAGCACAAAATTTACAAAACAGGGATATTGATATTGCTAATTTACCGAAAGGCTTAATTATTGGCTTGGTAACAAAAGAAGGATTACCTACTGCCACATTCCGATTTTTGAAAGTGGAAT
>CAZJXN010000247.1:3473-4757 GCA_964549655.1 uncultured Saprospiraceae bacterium | reverse complement strand
CGCTGCCCCCTAACCCCCAAGGGGAACCACCAATGCTCTTGGCGGGGGTGCGCCCTAAATTTATTATTTTTTGTGGCCGTTAAAAATGGCTTTCTTGGCATTCCTTTCACTCCGTTTAGAACTTTGAGGATAAAAAAAGTCCTTTCAACGATTTCCATTCTGACCACTTTTCTATAAACCGAATATAATTTTGTAACCACTAATATTATTTTGCATTATTCCGCAGTAAGTAGAATTATTTGAGTTAAAATACCATTAAAACTCGTCAATATGCCAGTAGTGTTATTTTTACACTAAGTGTATCTTTGTATTCAGAAAGAAGAAAATACCGCCAAACAAACAAAAAGGGAAAGGTGATTGGTAAAACGGGAAGGGTGAAACGTAATTCTTACAATTCATTAATTACAAATCACTATTCCCGAATCACAAATTGACTGTTAACACATTTTTTTAATTATCATCCATTTTTTAAACAAAAAACTGTTATTATGAAGGCTTTTCAAAAAATTTTAGTGCTTGTAGCGTTGATTATCAGCGCCGTATTGTTTGTAAGTGCAGTGGCTACCGCTGCTAACCCGATTGTGACCATCGCAAAAACCGGTTCGCCGAAAAAAGTGAGCGTTACGATTGACAAATTGAGTGCTCCTGCTTCTATTTGGGTTGTAAATGCAGAGGAAGTAGTGTTATTGGAAGAGAAGACGACGGGCGAGAAATTCGCTAAAGTTCTGAATCTCGAAAACTTACCGACTGGCGCGTACAAAGTGATTGTAACGACAGACCGCAAGGAAATCGTGCAGCCATTAGTATTGAGCAACACGGACTTAGCACTGAACGAAGCAGCGCGGGAAGAACATTATTCCCCTTTTTTCAATGCGAAGGAGGGCGGAATCGTTGACATTATGTTGTTGAATAATCGGCTTCAGGACGTGAACGTGGCTATCTTTGATGCAGCAGGTGCTACTGTGTACGAAGATGATTTTGACAATGTACTGAAGGTGGAAAAACGCTACCGCTTGAGCGACCTTGGCGAGGGAAGCTACACCATGTGTGTGACGACGCCGTACAAAAAGTATTACAAAGCAGTAGCGATCAAGTAAGCCATGTCCGGAAAAATTGGACGGTTTACTGGGTACTATTCTACTGATTTGCTGGATTTTAAAGTTCGCAAAATAATCGAATCTGACACGCCTTCCTTCTGTTTGGAGGAGGCGTGTTTGTTTTTAAATGAGATGCCAGACTGAACGTGAACCCTCTTAATCTTAACCTTGACCTCAATCTTAACCT
>CAZJXN010000247.1:0-3373 GCA_964549655.1 uncultured Saprospiraceae bacterium | reverse complement strand
CTTAATCTTAACCTTGACCTCAATCTTAGTCGTTTTTCACAACTTCACCCGATACGCATACACACTATCTCCATTTGCGACGACCAAAATCTGCTGTCCATTGCCAAATAAATCAGCTATAAAAAATCGAGTGGTGCCCGCCAATGGAAAGTCAGGATAAATTTTACCATCTTCTTGCAGTAAAAAAATCTGCTGTTTCTTAGCACTTACCGTACCTACTAATGCTTTCTCCCGACCAGATACGCGCACCGGCAGCACGTCCCGTTGTGGCGTGTCAAATCCGGTACGGTATAAAGGTTTGAATTGCGTTCCTTCATAAAAATGCACCACGAGCGAGGTGTCTACTAATCCCACATAATCTTTCCGAGCGTCTCCGGCTACATCTGCGAATGCGAATCGAACGTCTTGTTCTGCTTTTGGAAAAAGGGCAAGTCCGAATGTGGAGCCATCCAACCCAACGACGTGCGCTCTGCCGTTTTTATCTGTCGCTACAATGCGATTGCTTTTTTCAAATAACTGTACTTCCGGTGGAGAGGGACATTGTACGCCAAAATTCACGGTTGCAAACCGATTGCTGCCATCTCGTTTGAATGCAAATAACTTGCCTGACTCATTCAATACAATTAAAAAATCCTTTCCATCTTGTTGAAAATGTAAAATCGGGTGTCGCACCTCCCCTACTCCACGCAGCGGATTCCAGCCTTGCAAGGGTCTTCCCAAATGGTCAAATCCATACACTCCGCCATTGGCGCAAGCCACAAAAAAACTGTATTGTTGATTGGAATCAAAATCTATTGCCGTCACGCCGTTGGTCGCCGGTGTTTGCAAACGTATAGGAAACGTGCCTTGCGCTTCGCCTTTGCGGTCTAAGAGATAAATATTTTTTGCGGTATTGAATAAAAACTGTTGCTCACTGCTCCGATAATACGACACCGGCTGTACCGCTGACAGAATTTTCCCGTCTAATTTTTTCTTCGTGATTTCATTCCCCGCTTCATCCAACAAGTACAATTGAAAAGCACTATCTTGAATTGCTATCAAATATGGTTCGTCCTTCGTACCCTTTCCCACCAACATAGGCGGCGTAATTGCCTCATAATCCAATAAAGTTTTCCAAGCGGTATTGGTTTGAATGGGAGCTGTTGTCGCCATGCGCGTCCAGTAGCCTTCCATGCGCCACTTGCTGCTTTTTTCATTCAGAATCATTCCAATCTGACCGAACTGCTCTAACTGTTTGTCATTCAACAAGCCTTCTGTACGCAACGCTGCTCGCACCCGTGGCGCAAAATTTGCCATATTCAAATATACAAAAGCATTAATAGGTCTGTCTTTCCATTTTTGGTATAATTTTAGAAAATCGACGTTTCGACCCATCGTTTTATTTACCATATATTCGTCTATCCACACTTCCAACGCCGAGCGCGACGAAGCAAAAACGGCATAATTTTCTATAATCGTAAAATGGGGATTTAACAATCCTTCCGTTCCAAATAATGGTTGAAACAAGGTCTCGTCCATGATTTGTTTCATTTCAAATGTGCCGTATTGATACGATTTTAGTTGTCCCACTTTTTTTGCTAAGGCATCCAAACTCGTGTTTGCTTCTTCTGTATTTTCTATGCGCAGCACCACGAATCGCTCGTCCTGCGTGCGCACCAAGCCTACTTCTTCACCGACCCAAGGCGCAATGTATTTGTTTAAATTATCGGATTGAGTGGTAGAAACGGAACGAAGTAATTTTCGCGCATTCGACACATTCATCCATTGCACCATTGCCACGTTGTCTGGGATGACCCGCATCATGGCATCCATTCGTGCGGCACGTTGTCCACTCAATGCCTTCCAAATATTTTTGTCATCTGCTGTAACGAGTCCGCCGCTAAAAAACACCGTTTTGTCGCCTGCTTTTGGGTCCATTCGCAACCATTCTACCTTATTTTTCCAATCTTCTACTTGCGTTTTACCATTTGCTTGCAACCAATTTGATAACAATAACGGCATATTTTCCAGTCGCACAAAAATAGAAACGGGCGTTTTTTGTTGATACAATAAGGGTCTAAATCCGGCATTCCACATCAGATTTCCGCTCGGCTTTGCCAACCGACTAATCGCATCTTCTACCAGCAGCGGATACCGCGACACCAACAATAAATTGCGATAGTTTGCAAACGTCAACTCTTGTTTATCTTTTAAAAAAACCCGATAAAACGTTCGATTGCGATAGTATAAAGTTTGCATTCGCTCGGCGGGCAATTGCTTTATAAATGCTTCAAAATCAAAATTTTTGCCACGCAAATCTACGATGGCTAATATGGATAGGTTTGCTGTGCCGGGATTTTGCAGAGAGAGTAACATCGGAGCAGTTCTTTGTCCTTCTTTCGCCAGCACTTGCCGTATCAATTTTAAATTTAATGCGTATTGCGTTTCATTCAAAACTGTACCCAACAAACTATCCAATACAGAAGCCGGCTGTAAAAACGACTGCCCATCTGAAACGGAAAATACCATTGCGGTGGAATTAGAAACGGCTTCGAACGGGTGCACCGTGAGGAAAGGCAATCGGAAAAAGAAATACCATCCGAAAAGTAAAATCAGTGTAATAAGTCCTGCGAGTATCAGTCTTCTGCGTTTCAAACCCTGAATTTTAAGTTAACTTTGAACGTCTGTAAATTCTCTTTACACAATGATATAAAATTTTTAGAGATGACCCAAGTATTTTTACGAGTTGGTAGTTTGTTGGCACTGCTGGCGGTTGCACTCGGTGCCTTTGCCGCGCACGGGTTGGACGGCAAAATTCCCGAAGCGCATCTACATAATTTTGAGACGGGTGTGCGCTATCACATTTACCATGCGCTTGCCATTTTGCTCGTGGATGTAATTATCCGCTTTGGCAAAACGAAGTCGCTCGTCGCAGCGGGTTGGTTTTTCACCGCAGGTATTGTCCTTTTTTCTGGCTCATTATATTTGCTGGCGATTCGGAGTTGGTTTGATTTTTCGGTTAGTTGGTTAGGTCCGATTACACCTTTGGGTGGATTGCTGTTAATTGTTGGCTGGGCATTACTATTCTTCTCCAGTTTTAGTCGTTCTCATAAAATGCCTGTTGGTTAATTACTTTTTAAAAAGTTTATTCAATAGTTAAATAGTTCAAAATCAGTCTGCTGCACCCAAAATATGTAAAAATTAAAATTCTAAAAGCATTTTTTCACGCCTCTTTATAATTTTCAACGGACTACATTCGTTTGTTAACAACACGCTTTTTAGCAACCTGAATTTCCTTTTTACTTTCTCATACAACGTAATCCCAAAAATTCGAAAGCCATCCCTTTTTACAAGCGGATGGCTTTTATTTTTTTAATATCTTAATATCCCAATA
>CAZJXN010000246.1:0-4806 GCA_964549655.1 uncultured Saprospiraceae bacterium | reverse complement strand
TTAAATCCAGGCGGAGCGCGGATTTTTGCTTCCGGCTTCGAATTAAATGTGCCCAGACCATATTCGCTCAAGGCTTTCGAATGCCAAACCAAAACCATTGAAGTAAAACGCCTCTCCACCAACAGTACGCTTTCTTATCCGGATTTGCAATTGTTGTTTTACCCTCAATGTGAAGAAGATATCCAATCTAGCGTGTCTGCCTCGGTCTATTTTGGCAATGCGACGGGTACGAAAGAGTTGCTGGGTGATGCGGCACTCTTGTCGGTTTTCCCGAATCCTACCTCCGGCTTACTGCAAGTGGACTTAGCCGGTGATTACAAAATAGAATCTTACCAACTGAGCGACATCACCGGCAAAATGGTACGAACGGTACAAATGGACCATCAGATTCAAAAAACGGAACTGGATTTGAGTGCCTTGCCAAAAGGAGTGTTCGTGCTGCAAGTGCGGTCGGGCAAGCGCGTGTTTGCGCGGAAAGTGATGGTGCAGTAGCACTGTAACGGCGAGCTTCAGTCGCCGAAAATTTAGACCTGACTGATTTTCAAAAATCAGTCAGGTCTTTAATCATTTTGGAATACCCAACTGAAAACAGAGCGCATCGAAAATAGCGGTTTGTGAAATTGGGTCATTGATATTGCCATAAGAAATGGAAAGGCGGCTTTTGTCAATCGTCCGAATTTGGTGGCATAACACGATGGATTCATTGGGCAAATTACTTGTTCCGATTGGTAATAATACTTCATTCGGATAAATGAAGCGGTTGGGTTGCTTGGAAGAAATGGGCAAGACGTTCACGCAATTGAGTAAATCATTGATGTCATTTTCGCTGACGACTAAGACCGGGCGCGATTTGCCTTGTTCAGAACCGACAACGGGGTCCAGATTGGCGCGGTAGATGTGCCATTTTTGAATGTTCTTCATAAAGATTCATTATCCACATCTCTAAAATCATCGGTCACCTCCGCAATATCGGCAAGAAAAAGCGGGTCATTCGCTGCCTGTTGAAGTATCGCACGGCGGTTATCAGTGGAGTCAATAGCATCATTTGATTTAACCGACACGATGTGCGCATTCAGCCGTTTGGCGAATGATAAAAGCAAGGCAAAATCCTCAGGATTGGAAAATTCTAATGTTATCTGACTCATTTTTCAAACTATTTCTTCTAACAAAATTATATCCTTTTACCAAATTAAACAAAAAAAAGGAAAGGACATCAATAAATACCCATTTTTAAAAACCCCGTATTTCTACGCGTAAAAACCACCGATGAATCTCTGACTTTTACAATATTATTTTTCAACACTAAAATGATTCAAAACAATGAAAAACCGTTTCAAATTCCTATCATCTTTACCAGCATTGGTAGTAATCGCTGCAATGTTATTGACCACCAGTTGCTCCGCGCCTCAAAAAGACACACCGCCAGCATTCGACTTAACCGCCGCTAAACAGGAAATCGAAGCCGCCAACCGCAATTTTATGGAAGTTTTAAGCAAAGGCGACTCGGTGGGTTTAGCAAATTGCTACACCTCGGATGCCAAATTTATGAGTCCGAATGCACCGGCATTCGTAGGGCGCAGCAACATTCAAACCGCCATAGCTGGTTTTATCAACGCCGGCATTACTAAAGCTGAGCTGAAAGCAGTGGAGGTATGGGGTATCGCAGACTTGCTGGCAGAAGAAGGCGAATTGACTTTAGCCACCAAAGACGGCGTGCAAGTGGACAAAGGAAAATACATCGTGCTTTGGAAGAAAGAAGACGGCAAGTGGAAGCTGTTCCGCGACTGTGTTAACTCCGATTTACCCGTACCAGCAACCGCGAGTAAGTAATTGAAAAAGCCTCCTACCGCTCCGAGCGGTAGGACGCATTCCAAACTAAATCAACCCACTTTATGAAAAAAACACTGCTATTTATAGTCTTTTGGGGCATCGCCGCTGTGCCTGACCCCTTGCACGCCCAATCCACTACAGACGAACTAGCCATGCGGGCTTTTGCCCGGGAGTTCATGGCGGCTTACAACCGGCAAGACGTGCCTGCCCTAAAGTCCATGTACACCAACGATGTGGTAAGTAGCAATTCGAATAGGCGTACGCAGGGAGCAGACAACATTGCCCAAGAATACGAAAACCGGTTCATAAGGGATCATGCCACGCTGCTGGTGCGGCATCACCGGATCGTTTCGTCGGACGCGCAGCAAACCCTCGTCACTATTGGCGCTTACGAAGGTTACGGCGCTACCTTCGTCTATGATATACCCTTCCACGTTATGACCGCGTACCGCAACACGATGGTGCTGGAAAACGGGCAATGGAAAATCGCCCAATCAGTGGTAACCGACCTGGTGCAAACTTTTATCTATCAAAAAACGGGCAACTTATCGGATTGGAAATCAGCCCTGACGGAGGCGCTGCAAGCAAGTGAAGTGCTGGGTGTTGACATCGGAACGCCGCCCGACAACGCGAAAGCCGTATATGCCCTCCTCGAATGGCCATCCATGGAGTACGCAAAGGCATTTTTTAAAACACCCGCTTGGCAAAAAGTCATCCGGCAGGCAGGCAAAGCCGAAAAGCCGACCGTGTACTATTTAGATAAGAAAAAGTAACTGCTGTTCAGATTTTCCAAATTTCAAAAATTTGGTAAATCTCTATCCCTAAAAATTGAATGTCATTCTCATAAATAATTCATTTTCAAAAGATTAAAAAATAAATCATGCAAACCGTCGGAATTATCGGTGGAGCGGGCTTTATTGGAAGCTACGTGACCAAGCTATTTCTGGAAGAAAATTACAACGTAAAAGTATCTTCCACAGACCTTACCAACAAAAGTAAATACGAGCATTTGCAATCACTCAGCAATAGTGAAAACTTAGAGATTTGCGCGTGCGATGTGCGCGACAGTGCTGTTTTAGAAATCTTTGTACAAGGTTGTGACATTGTAATACATTGTGGTACGCCATTTATGCTGGATGTAAAAGACCCGCAAACGGAATTGTTTGAACCAACGGTGAAGGGTACCGAAAATTTTTTAGAAATTATTAAAAAAGCAGACGGGCTGAAAAAAGTAGTGTTCGTTGCGTCGGTAGCCGCCTGGAATACCTCGTTTCCAATGTCCCCAGCCACCTACGCCTCGGGTCATGTGTTTACAGAAACTGACACGCCTTACCACAGCGAGCAAGACCATCCGTATGCGCAAGCGAAGTTTTTAGCAGACCAAGCCGTTCGGAAATTCATAGATGATAATCCCGATTTGTCATTCGAAATTACCACCGTTTCGCCCGTCATGGTGATTGGCAACAGCCTTTCTACCCGCGCCGATTCTACTTCCATGGGTATTCAATACCTGTTTAAAAATAAAATCGCGCCCAATCCTTTCATCGAAATGCTGTATGCCGCCGATGCGACCTTTGCGCTGGTGGACGTGCGCGACGTAGCGGATGCGATTTTTCAGGCGGCTACTCGTAGCGGACTTCACGGCAAAAACTACCTGATTTCCAGTGAAAGTTATCAAATTTCTGACATTACTCGAATGTTGAACCAAGAAGCACCGCTCGCGGAGGCAGCCATTGTGTACGATAGCACTTCGGCAAAAAAAGACCTGAATGTGGCGTTCATCGCTGCGCAAGAAACTTTACATCATTGTGTGTAATTAATAAACTCCGAAAGAGATATCATCACTCCGAAGTGATAATATCTCTTTTAAACTATTTTTTAATCTAAAATCAATTCAAACATGAGAAATCTTATTTTTTCCATCGCCTTATTAGTAGGCATTAGCGGCACTCTTGCTGCGCAGGATTTTCACCTGCCTGTTTCATCCAAATCAGAAGCTGCGAAGACCGCTTATTATGAAGCCTTGAAAGCGTCTTTGAATGCAAGCCCGAAATACGGCGATTACATGAAAAAAGCCGTGCAGGAAGATTCCACTTTCTTTATGTGCTACGCTTTGGGTGCCATGGAAGCGACGGCTGATAAAAATTACGATGCCGCAGCCAAAAGAATTGCCAAAGCCTTAGCTATCAAACCCGAAGGGCTGACCAAAGCCGAAAGCATCTTGCGCAAACTGCTGGTACAGTGGGAAAAAGACCCAAAATCATCTCCCGCTAAAGTGATGGAAGAATTGGTGGCGGCTTATCCCAAAACACCGCAATCTTATGATTTAGCGGGGAAATTTGCCATGTATGTAATAGAGGATAAACCGGCAGCGTTGGCTTATTTTCAAAATATGGCAAAACTGCTTCCAAAGGAAGGCGGGGTGCACAACATGATTGGCTACGTATATATGGACTTGAGTCAAATGGATAATGCCAAAGCCGCTTTTGATACGTACCTCCGCCTCGCACCCAACGAAGCCAATGCCTACGATAGCATGGCGGAATATTACCTGACCGTGAAAGACTACACGAAATCGGCTGAATACTACGACAAAGCCGCCGCGATGGGGATGACGGATTCCAAAGAACGCGCCGCGAAAGCACGGGAATTGATAAAGCAGTAAATTGGAGAATGGGTGTCATCGCTTGGAGTGGTGGCATCCTTTTCAAAATCGGAAAAGCCGAAAACCGCTCAGAGTAGGCAATCAAAACAAACCATTCAAACAATGAAAAAATCAGTTTTTACTCCATTATTTACCATCGCCCTTTTATCGGTGCTTTTTGCTGTCACTGCGCTTGCACAAGAAGACAAATACCAATGGCTGGAAGAGATTGAGGGCAAGCAATCGTTGGAATTTGTAAATGCCCAAAACAAAGCGACTCTTGAAAAATTGAGTAAAGAAAAAGATTACCAATCCATTTACAACAAAAGTTT
>CAZJXN010000245.1:0-4904 GCA_964549655.1 uncultured Saprospiraceae bacterium | reverse complement strand
TTAGTGTTTCCGCAGCTAATCTGTAGGCAAGCGAGTGATAGGAAAAATCCTGCCATCCAGCACCTATTTGCGTGCCAAATTCATTAAATACAATTAGATTATCGGTATTATTTGGAAACATAAATTAATTTTTAATGAAAACCGTTCTTCTAACTCTAAAAGTTTCTTTATATCCAAAAAACAAATTTTTTTTGTTTGCAATTCACAAAACTTTTTGTTTTAAAATTAAAAATTCCGTAAATTCGTCCCATAAATTGTGTTCTTGTTCGTTGTGTTCAAGTATTCGGGTACGCGAGCGCAGGAAGCACTTTTGCGTTTGAATCCCTTTTTTTCTAATTTTGGCGACCTAAGCAAGATTTGCTAAATCTCAAAGATTTAGCAAATCTGAATCCAGCAACGAACTTTGCATTCGAACGCTTGAACTTTGAACTGTTAAACCTCAAACTTCAAATAAAAAAATGAGCGATAAAATTATAAAAGTAGATTTGAACGGAAATGGTGACAACGGCGCAGCCCACGTCCCCACGCTGAACGGAATGTATCAGGATTATTTTCTGGATTATGCGTCGTATGTGATTCTGGAGCGGGCGGTGCCTTCCGTGTTTGATGGCTTGAAACCCGTGCAGCGTCGCATTCTGCACGCCATGCGGGAGATGGACGACGGGCGCTACCATAAGATTGCCAACGTGATTGGACAGACGATGCAGTTTCACCCGCACGGCGACGCGGCGATTGGCGAAGCGCTGGTGAATATGGGGCAGAAGGAATTGATGATTGACTGCCAAGGCAACTGGGGCGACGTGCGCACGGGCGACGATGCGGCGGCGGCGCGTTACATCGAGGGGCGTTTGACAAAATTTGCGCTGGAAGTGGCGTTCAATCCACAGACGACAGACTGGCAATTGACCTACGATGGTCGAAAAAAAGAGCCGATTGACCTGCCGATGAAGTTTCCGTTGCTGCTGGCGCAAGGCGCGGAAGGCATTGCCGTAGGGCTTTCGACGAAGATTTTGCCACATAATTTTATTGAACTCATCAAGGCTTCGATTCAGCTTTTGAAAGGAAAAGATGCAGAAGTATTCCCTGATTTTATCACCGGCGGCTCGATGGATGTGACTGATTATCAGGCGGGTAAGCGCGGTGGCAGGTTGAAAATTCGTGCCAAGATTGAAGCGGTGGACAAAAGTAACCTCGTTATTAAAGAAATTCCTTACGGCACGACCACGACTTCCTTGCAGGAAAGCATTGTAAAAGCGACCGAAAAGGGTAAGATTAAAATCAAAAAAGTCATTGACAACACCGCGAAAGACGTAGAAATTGCGGTAGAACTCGCGCCTGGCACCTCGCCCGATGTGACCATTGATGCGCTCTATGCTTTTACAGATTGTGAAGTTTCGATTTCGCCGAATTGCTGTGTGATTATTGATAACAAACCGCATTTTTTGACGGTAGAAGAGGTATTGCGCATTTCAACCGAGCATACCAAAAAGTTGCTGCGGCTGGAATTGGAAATTAAGGAACACGAATTGATGGAGAAATGGCTGTTTGCCAGCCTGGAAAAAATCTTCATCGAAAAGCGCATTTACCGCCAAATCGAAGAGTGCGAAACGTGGGAAGCGGTGATTGAAACGATTGATAAAGGCTTGCGCAAATATATTCTCACTCCAAATGATAAGCCAAAACCAAATGATACGCGTTTAAAATTATTTCGAGATATTACAGAAGACGACATCGTGCGCCTGACGGAAATTCGCATCAAGCGCATCTCCAAATTCAATGCCTTCAAAGCTGATGAGTTGATTGCCGATTTAGAAAAAGAATTAGCGGAAACGCGCCATCATTTAAATAACCTGACAGATTTCGCCATTGCTTATTTTGAAAACCTGTTGAAAAAATACGGCAAAGGACGCGAGCGGCGCACCACGATTACCACGTTTGGCGCGATTCAGGCGGCAGAAGTGGCAGCGAATAACACCAAGTTGTATGTGGATCGCGTAGAAGGTTTTATCGGTTCAGGTTTGAAAAAAGACGAATTTATTGCCGATTGCTCGGATATTGATGACATCGTTGTGTTTCGGCGCGACGGGAAGTTTCAAGTGGTGCGCATTGGCGAAAAGGTGTTTGTTGGCAAAGATATTATTCACGTAGCGGTTTGGAGAAAAGCCGACGACCGCACGACGTATAACTTCGCCTACGCAGATGCCAAAAGTGGGCGTTCTTATGTGAAGCGTTTCAACGTCACCGCTATCACGCGCAGCACCGAATATGACCTTACCGCAGGCACTCCAAATTCCAAAGTGCATTATTTTTCTGCGAATCAAAATGGCGAGGCGGAGGTCATCACGGTGTATCTCACAGCAGGTAGCACCGCCAAAATTAAAACCTTCGACTTCGATTTTAGCGAATTGCTCATCAAAGGCAGAACCTCGCAAGGCAATGTGCTTACGAAATATCCGGTGCGCAAAGTCACGCTCAAGGAAGCTGGCAAATCCACGCTCGGCGCGCAGCAGTGGTGGTATGACGACATCACGGGCAAGCTCAACACGGACGAACGCGGCAGTTTAATCGGCAATTTTGACACGGGCGAGTATCTCTTTGCGCTCTATAAAGACGGCACGTTTGAGGTATTTGAACCCGATGCGTTGAAGCGTTTTGAAACCGCAGACTTGCTGCACATCGGCAAATTTGACTCCGAAACAATTATCAATGCGGTGCATTTGGATGGCAATAAAGGCTGGACGATGGTGAAGCGGTTTAAAATCGAAAAATTTGCGCCGAATCAGCGCACGTCCTACCTCTCCGACCATAAGGACAGCAAGTTGCTCTTCGCGTCCATAAAGGCTGCACCGGTCATCCGCTATGCCTTGCGCGTGAAAAACCGCAAAATCGAAGGCGAAGTCAACCTCGCCGAATTCATGGACGTGAAAGGCTGGAAAGCCAATGGCAACCGCCTCAGCGACCAGAAACTAACTTCCATCAAAGAACTGACCGAGGAAGAAATCGTCGCCAACCAACCCGTGCCGATACCGGATAAATTGCAAGCGGGGGATAGTGTGGAGTTTGACGTGCCGAAGAATGGGAAGGGGAATCAGGGGAAGTTGTTTTGAAAGATAATACTAAAATAATGGGATATAAATTGGAGAAAAGCATTTGGACGGATAAAGATTATGAATTAATGCGAATATCGGGTTAAAAATGGTCAAAAACCCCTTCAAATGAATGGAATTAACCCCGACGGGGTGGCATATTTATAAAAAAACCGACAAAATTTACTTTGAACCCCAGCGGGGTGACACTATTTACGTATAATGTGTCACCCCGTCGGGGTTCAAAACCCGTTGATTGTCAATTGTCTATAAATATATCACCCCTTCGGGGTTAACCCGATATTCGCATAATTAATGGGTTGGCATGATTCCATGATTCACGGTATTTCATTCAATGCTGATGGAAAAAATTTTGTTAGCGATTTTATTTTGGATATTGATTATATTTTCAAATGGGTTACTCCAGAGCCGCCAAGTGAATACTGTACCTTTTTTGTTGCACCCTGTACATTAGTATTTTCCGAGTTTTCAAACTTAAAAATAGGCATTGAGACAGGTAGAATTTTACCTATAGAACTTGAAATTGCTGATTTGACACTTGTGGAAGAAAGAGAGATCACGGAAATGCACAGAACAAAATTTTGGAAAATTGAAACTCATAGTGGTGACATATTATTTGAGGCGACTGGTTTTAATCAATATGTTAGACAATATCCTAAACATACAAATAGTCAGCAGTTAACTATGGAGGAGCGCGGTGGCATAAGTTTTGAGAAACGCTCGTTCACAAAAAAACATTAATTCAATAAAAAGCAAAACCATGAAAACCGTCACCATTCCTAAATCAAAATACGCAAAAATGAAGCCAACCATTTCAAAATTGTAACAAAAAGGAAGAACTAATTTTATTGAAAGCCAAAACAAACGACCATGACTCAATCCTTATTTCCACTTTCCAATGTACAGATAGAACTGTTGAAAATTTTTTCTACTGATTTATCGGAAAAAGATTTGGTTGAACTCAAATCCCTGTTAGCTAAATTCTATGCAGAAAAATCTATTGAATTAGCCAACCAGGTTTGGGATGAAAAAGGACTTACTGATGCCGATATGGATAAATGGCTGAACGAGTTATCATGAAAATAGTGCTAAATACGAACGTATTACTCGTTGCTATACTTAAAATTAATTATAAATGACCCAGACGACGATAAATTTGCTGATTGCGCTTTCGCTGCGAATAGCGATTACTTAGTGAGTAATGATAAGGATTTTAATATACTGAAGCAAATAGAATTTCCAGTTATCCGTGTGGTTAAGTTAGACGAATTTGAAGTGATTTTAAAAGGTTGATTTTTAAGCAAACAAGTTTAAAAATAAATTCATGAAAACCCTCCCCATTCCCGAATCAGCATATGCAAAAATGAAGTATGCTTTTATGAGAAAAATAAATAATGTGAATATCGGGTTGAATATATAGGTGTAAAAACGCTACGCCGTAGGCGTTGTATGTGGGTAAACGGAAAACAAATCCCTAAATCCTGCTCCGTAGGAGCTAAACCGCGCGGTGGTTTAGCTCCTACGGAGCAGCAAAAAAATATTTTCATGGGTTTCTACCTACATCAAAGCCCTACGGGCTAACCCTTTTTCTTCAACCCGATATTCGCATAAATAGATTATTGACGGTCAATGTTTAAATACAATAGAAATATAACGGAACTCCGGTCGAAGGCAGCTTTTTGGTGGCCCGAAGAATTGAAAGGCAAAAATGCTTTGGCAAACGTGCTTCCGCTACTTTTAAAATCGCAAGAAGATTTTTTAAGATTGATTATTTTGAGTAAAAATGACCCTTTTCAA
>CAZJXN010000244.1:0-4908 GCA_964549655.1 uncultured Saprospiraceae bacterium | reverse complement strand
ACACGGAGCGTTTTGGCTTGTCGCAATTGCACCAGTTGCGCGGGCGCGTGGGGCGCGGTGCCGAACAATCCTATTGCATCCTTATCTCCAGCTTCAAACTCAGTGCCGACGGGCGCGAACGCATCCAAACGATGGTGCGCACCACCAATGGCTTTGACATCGCCGAAGCCGACCTCAAGCTCCGCGGACCCGGCAACATCGAAGGTACCCAGCAAAGCGGCGTCCTCAACCTGCGCCTCGCCGACCTTGCCAAAGACGGACGCATCCTCCAAGCCGCCCGCGAAGTCGCCACCCGCATCCTCGACGACGACCCCGCCCTGCAACGCCCGGAACACCAGCCGCTGAAACGCTACCTAGAAGAGAATAAGAAGGAGGCGAAGGTATGGAGTAGGATAAGTTGAAAATTGACTTCTAATTTTAAAAAAAATACGCCAAAAGAAACCCAAATGCTTATTTTTGAGGTTATGTAATAAATGCTTATGACATGGCAATTGTAATTTCTGACCAAATTATTCATCAAACCAATTTAAGCGAAGACGAATTCCGTATTCGGCTGGCGCTGTTGCTATTTGAAAAAAACATCCTCACCTTTGGGCAGGCGCGGCGTTTTTCGGGCTTGAACGTATTGGCTTTCCAGGAATTATTGGCGAAGTACCAAGTTGCCATGCACTACGATTGGGAAGATTATCAAAATGACCTGAAAACATTGGAATCGCTCCATCCATTATGATTGTTGTATCGGATACTACCGCTATCAGCAGCTTATATCGCATCGGCAAGTTGGATTTGTTGCAACTGCTATTCCATGAAATCATTCTGCCAAATGCAGTTTTTGAGGAACTAACCGCACTGGAAACTTTTGGTTATGATATTGCCGTCATTAAAAATGCCGACTGGATTCAGGTGAAGCACGCGACGAATCAGGCATTGATTTTCGACCTTGCCAAAACCCTCGACCGGGGAGAAAGCGAGGCGATTGCGCTGGCGCAAGAAATACAAGCGGATTTGCTACTCATTGACGAAAAACGCGGTCGCCTCAAAGCGAATGAGTTAGGTATTGCCACCACCGGATTGATTGGTGTGATTACTCAATTGAAAAAAGCAGGATATATTGAAGCGATCAAGCCTTTATTAGATGAATTGAGAAACAGTGGTTTTTGGATACACAACAATTTTTATCAAAAAATATTGGCATCCGAAGGCGAGTAATATACTATTCGCCGACCTCGCAGCAGCCGGACGCATCCTCCAAGCCGCCACCCAACTTTTACATTTTACATTTAAAATCTTGCGGTTTTGCGGTTCCTACACCTCGATAAGTTCCTCAATCTTTTCCACAAATAGTTGTGCATTTTGCAACAATTCCACGACCGTCGCTTCCTCGAATTCCACAAAATCATCGTAGTCACCCGTTTGCCGCTTATCATACAAATCGGTATAGAATCTGCCTAAATCTCTGGATATTTGATTGGTTTGAATAAAGTGAAGTCCTAACATTTGGCGCACCCCGCTGTGAGTTTGTGCTTTGATATTTTCTTGCAGCAGCAAAGCGCTCACCGCATAAAAACAAGCGTAATACAAGCGATTCACCGCCGTATTCCAAAATGACAATGCTACCAACGCATCCACTTCCTGCAAGGTTTCCTTCGCACGTTCGATGCGGTAGCGTATCAAATCCTCCCGGCTGTGGCTTTTCATAAAGCAATGCCCTCCCGCTCAATATTTTCATACAAAGGTGTGACCGAATGCCGCTGCTCCCAATCTTCCTCCGTCACCACCAAAGGACTAATAATCTGCCCCGTTTCAAACTCCAAATCATACAGTGGATACTTGATGCGTTTTTCTTCCTCCTGCGTGAGCGTCGGCTTATCCACCACAATCAGCACATCAATATCCGAATCGCTGCGCTGCTCCCCGCGTGCATACGAGCCATACACAATGACTCGTGCCGTGGGCGCTGTCGCCGCTACGATGGTTTTAATTTGGGAGAAGATGGCTGGTTGTGCATTCATACTTACAAAAGTACGCTTTTTACATCATTTTTGAAATAGGAATACTAAAGCACCTCGCCGCAGCCGGACGCATCCTCCAAGCCGCCCGCGAAGTCGCCACCCGCATCCTCGACCTGGGAAGGAACACTAGCCGCTGAAAAACTATTTGGAAGAAAATAAAAAAGAGGCGAAGCGGTGGAGTAGGATTAGTTAGTACCGACGAGCTTTAGTCGCCGCACCAATATAAAAGGCACTGGATGCAATCCAGCGCCAGCTTCGGTATATTAAATGCTATAAATTGCAAAAAAAATAATTGAATTTGATTTGCGCAATTGTTCCAATTTCCTATCTTTGGAATGCGCGATTTTATTCTACTATCTACCTTTCTTCTTACACTTCTATCTCATTTTCTAATTTTATTAATTCTTATACATGACCAACGTTATTGCAAAAATTAGGGACTTGATTGCGAGAGGTCAAACAGATATCGCTCTAAATCTTATTAGGAATCTTCTTAATGGAAATAGACAATTGGATGAAGTCATTATTCAATCTGCTCGACACCACCGAATAGAACAGGAGGTCAGAAGGGGTACTCTTAATTATCAAGAAGCAGAACTTACTAGAAATCAAATTAACCAAGCGCTTCTACATTTTTGTAGAGAAATAGAAGAAGAAAGTAATGTTGAGATATTGCTTAATGAAGAAATTATGTATAGTTACAATAAAATAAATGAGTATCCTATCGGACCGCTCGTACAAACAATGTTGATTAACAATCGTATCATCCAATCATTTGCAGATATTTTTCTTGCCCCCGACGACAGAAGAATGTTTTTAAATGAGGCAAATCGGCTTCGTCGAGAGGCTGATGTAAACGCAAGAATTATAGAGCCTCAGAGATTACCAGATGCAATATTTACGCCAGCTCAAAATTACTGGTTTAGCGTTTTTAATGAGGCAGGATTGCAAGGTCCGAGAATGGTTGCAGCTTTACTTTACACAGCTCTTGCACAGAAACATGACGCTTTTCCTAAGGATGTAATTGAGACAATCTATAAACTTTTGGAACAACTAAAAAATCATAGATAACTTACAAACTCTAAATCTAATGAAAACCCTTTACAATTCAGCTTCTCAAATTTTTTCAGCTTTCAGAGTTGTGTTTTTTTCTCTACTTCTATTTGCTACTTTA
This sequence comes from uncultured Saprospiraceae bacterium, assembly GCA_964549655.1. Classification (GTDB taxonomy): domain Bacteria; phylum Bacteroidota; class Bacteroidia; order Chitinophagales; family Saprospiraceae; genus JADJNW01. The sequence goes on along the minus strand of CAZJXN010000244.1, from coordinate 1,722 downwards.
TCTGGAAATCTTTTTTCTCAGTCCATTAGTAGTGATGATAAAAAATTTATTGAATCACTAGCCACATACACCTCTCAGTCTTCATCAAATACTACAGCCCAATTATTAGCTAAATACGGTTATGATGAGAGCAAAATTCCATCATCGATAACGCCAAGTGAATGGAGTCAATTTCCAGCTTTAAGAAAAATAGAAACCGCTTATCTGGCAGCAGAAGAAGCAGTGACAGGCAGCGGCAAATTATTCTTAAATGCTTTAGCACAAGATTTGGCTAATGACTACGATTCCGCGGAACATCTTCTTTATGAGAAAAACTCTATTTTAGCAAAGAATGATTCATATCTTAATACTATCAAAGGAAAAACAAGAAATTTTACTTTTAGTCAGTCTATTAACGTTAACCAAATCCCTCGTCTGAGTGGGGACGTGAAAAAGCTTATTCTTAGAATTAGTAGCTACACAGAACAAGGAGCTTTAGGTGGACTTCCAGGGGTTCTTACCAGATTCGGACTTAATCAAGACCAAGTGTATGATATAATTCGTAAGAGTACATCCCATTTTGAAGCTTTACAAATCGGCTTAAGTAAATCCAAGATACCACCATCCCATAAAGAAAGGTTGACATATACATACGACGAGATAAAAGTGCTATATGAATCTGCCCGTAAGCAACTATCATCAGAAAATCCCAAATTTCCGAAAGTAATAGTTAATAAACTTCCGAAAGAACTCGAAGACTTATCTAATAGTATCTCAAAATTTGCTGTAGTTGCACCCAATGGTAAGCAATCTTTTACTAATGAATTTCCCGATATTAAGAAAAATGAGAAAACGCCCAGGAATGCTACCTTAATAAAAACAGAAACCTATTATAGGGTAAGCTCACCTAATGACATGAAAAAGTTTAATTTATCTAAAACTACGTTTGTTATAGAGATGGATAAAACTCCGAAGAGAGCTTTTTTCCCATCGGCATCAGAATTTTTTACGAATATATTAAAAAGTAAGCCATTGGCATCATCAAAGAATAAATACGTAAAGATGTTAGCTCTTACTGGAGCAATAAGTGCAACGTTATACGCTTATACAACTGATGATGAACCTGAACCACAAGATACTACAATCCTAGATGACAGTCTGAGTGATAGAGATATAGATAATTTTATTAAACTGCTAGACAATCTACAGTTGTATTCTACTAAATCAAACATAAAGGATTATATGATTATAGTTTTTACTGCCAACAATAGAACGGCAGCAGAAAATTTTATGTTTAGAACCAGAGACTTAGGATACGAAAATGCAAATGTAGGTGTGTTTAATTGCAGTAAATATTATAGTGTAGTAGCCGATAGCTTTGATTCTGAAGAAGAAGCAAAAAAATTTCTGAATCAAATAAAAAATCGTAAACCTTTCAGCCTTTATGGACCCTATCTTTTAAAGAGGGAACCACAAATTTCTCCATGTGAAAATTCAAGTTTACCAGTTCGTCCATAAAACGAGAAGTTTGCCATACTCGCGCCAGACTTTCCTTCTTTTCCTCAATTATAAAATAACGCACGCTACCGTCCCGACCAAAGTCGGGATGGCTTCTATCTCTCGGTCTGTAACCATTTGCTTACGGCAATTCCTTCTATTTTTCCGGGTCTTGCTTGGTATGGAAGAGTTCAATAACCACCACATCGTCTTTTTCTTCTCGAGTGGTAAAAATGATTTTGTACG
>CAZJXN010000243.1:0-4918 GCA_964549655.1 uncultured Saprospiraceae bacterium | reverse complement strand
CAAATGTTGTTTTGTTGGTTGCAGGTATTGTCCCATTGTTAATACATCACAGCCTACTGCTCGTAAATCATCCATTGTTTCATGAATTTCATGTTCGGTTTCTCCTAAGCCAAGCATAATTCCTGATTTTGTTTTCATCCCTGCATCTTTCAATCGTTTCAAAACCTCCAAACTTCTATCATATTTTGCCTGGACGCGAACTTATTTTGTTAGCCTACGAACGGTTTCCGTATTATGAGAAACAATGTCGGGACGTGCATCAATAATGCGTTGCAGGTTTTCCCAATTGCCCATAAAATCAGGGATAAGCGTTTCAAATTTTGTTTGTGGGCTAACCCTGCGTATTGCATTAATCGTCTCCACCCAAATAATAGAGCCGCCATCTTTTAAATCATCACGGTTAACCGAGGTAATCACACAATGTTTTATATTCATCAGTTGCACGGATTCGGCTACACGCTCAGGTTCTTTTAAATCAACAGGCAACGGACGACCAGTAGCCACATTACAGAATCCGCAGGAACGGGTACATATATTTCCGAGAATCATAAACGTGGCAGTACCTGCGCCCCAACATTCGCCCATATTAGGACAACTGCCGCTTTCGCAGATGGTATGCAATTTATGTGTGGATACGATTTCTCGAACCTTTTTATATTCTTCTCCCATTGGTAATTTTACTCTCAACCAATCTGGCCTAAGCTTAAACCTTGGCTCTTCTGCTATTTCAATGTTGTTATTTGACATTTTCTTGAAAATACTTTTATACAGTAGACATTATACGGAATAAGGAATTAACTTCCGGCATTTAAGGCGGAAATTGTGCAAGGCACAAGAGATGCACATAAAATAATCCCGCGTATCACTTACCCAAGAGCGGCAAACTTCCTTGGCAATGCGCCAAATCTTGGCATCCCCAATGGCGTGTTCGACGACCACGCGCAGGGAGGATTTGGCTCAATTTTCTTGCTTTTGGGCTTCCGTCAGTTCTTTGCCTTTGGGCTTTTTCAAGGGTTGAATGATTAGGGCGTTTTTGGGTTTATACCCTTGAAAACCAGTACCTTGTAATAATTCGATGGTTCTTTGAAATACAATATCTTGTTCATCAGCAATGGTTTTGTCGTGTACCGAACCAGGATAAGTTGGACTTAAGTACAAAATCCAGCGGTCGGCTCTGGATAAGAGGACATTTTTAACGAAATGTCTTTTTTTTTACCCGAAAAATCCTCTTTTTGAGTGGTGTCATCGCCACTTCGCTGGATGGGACGTTCCGTGCCATCGATAAATACTTGATCCACTCCTTGCAGCACCCGGTCTAAGCGTCCCACTTTGCGCTCGGGTACCACCCCTTGGCGCAACAGCGACTCTTGCAAGATTGGCATCAGTAACTTTAGCCAGGCGTTGGCATGGGGCTGTTCCATCCCAAATAGGGTAGCCAAGGCTTCCTGCAAAGGATTGTTTTTGTGATGATATAAGATAAAAAGTAGCTTATCGGCATCCGAAGGCAACAGCCCATTGGAGCGCTCTTTTTGCACCAAACGCTCTCTGACTTTACCTTCCAGCGTATAGTGCCGTATATAATGTTGCCAGCGTTCCCTAAATGTGCATCGCAAGGTTTCAAATTCGGTCGCATTTAACCCAGTGTGACTCAATAGCTTGTGCGCTTTGCCTTGGAGGTCTTGGTATTTTAGTCCTTTCATGCGCCTAAGTTACGCGCGCATTAGTTTATTTCCCTTATTCTGTATAAAATCTAGTTTCCGTAATTACTTTTTCTACTTCAGGAAGCATTCTTCGTAGTAAATTTTCAACACCTTGTTTCAAAGTAGTATTGGTAGAGGGGCAGCCGTGGCATGACCCTTTGAGCGTAACAGTTACAATTCCGTTTTCGAAAGATTTGAAATGAATGGCACCACCATCACCCTCTACTGCAGGGCGAATGTACTCGTCAAGAAGTGCAATGATTTTTTGTTCGATATCCCCAGAAATGTTTACCGGCACTTCCGCTTCTTCTGTAATTAATTCACCGATGAGAAGTGGTTCGCCTTTAGCAAGCTGGGTTTTAATCAGCTCTTTAATTTCGGGAATAACTTCGTACCATTCGCAGCTTTCATCCTTCGTAACAGTTATAAAATTGGAATTAATAAAAACTCCGTTGACGAAAGGAAATTCAAATATCTTTTTTGCAAGAGGAGAAACCGCAGCTTTTTCTTTTGTGCGAAACTCAATGCTTTTTCCTTTTTCTTCAATTAAAAGGAAGTTTATTACAAATTTCATTGTAACGGGATTAGGAGTCATTTCGGAATAAACGCTGATTGGCGAAGTCATTTTCTTTAGTTTAATTTTTTAATGTTAGAAAATTAGTTTTCGTAATCGGTTTATTTTAAAACCAAATTCTAACTTTTCAACTTTGAACTTTTGAACTGTTTGATTATAATTATATCTATCCCACAGCTATCGTCCCGATAGATATCGGGATTTACCATTTAACATCCGCCACTTTAGCTATTGGCACTTTAGCATTTTGTATGGATACTTGTTGCGCCACCTTACTTGCCATTTCCATATATGCAATCGCTTGTGGTGTATTGTCTTGCATTACAGCCGGGCGGCCTGCATCACCGGCTTCACAAATACTTTGTACCAATGGAATTTCGCCTAATAAAGGAACTCCTAATTCTTCTGCAAGTTTTTTTGCTCCGTCTTTACGAAATATATAATATCTTTTATCCGGTTGGTCTGGCGGACTGAAATAAGACATGTTTTCTACAATGCCTAAAACAGGGACATTTATTGCTGGTAACTGAAACATTCCAACACCCTTTTTTGCATCAGCCAAAGCCACCAATTGAGGAGTACTTACAATCACAACCCCTGTTAAAGGAACAGCACCAACCAATGTTAAATGAATGTCACCGGTTCCGGGAGGTAAATCAATAATCATATAATCCAATTCCCCCCAATCTGCATCCTGAAACAATTGCACCAATGCTTTTGAAGCCATTGGTCCGCGCCATACAATGGCTTGGGATGTATCTACAAAAAAACCAATGGATAATAATTTTACTCCATAACTCTCCACAGGAATAATTTTGATTTTGCCATCAATCTCTCTCGTCATTGGCTTTTCATTTATTACATCAAACATAATTGTTTGTGAGGGGCCATAAATATCGGCATCAACCAAACCAACCGATGCGCCTAACTTCACCAAAGCCAAAGCCAAGTTTGAAGCCACTGTTGATTTTCCAACACCACCTTTGCCTGATGCTACTCCAATAATATTTTTTACGTTTGGCAACATAGGCCCACTGCCTTTCCGCGATGATACATCGGATGTCATTTTCACATTTACATTCGCCCCTTCACCTATATATTTCAAAATTGCATTTACACAATTCTTGTGAATCAGCTCTTTCATTGGGCAGGCAGGCGTTGTAAGTACTACGGTAAAACTTATGTTTTTACCATCTACTTCTAAATCCTTTATCATGCCAAGCGTTACCAAATCCTTTTTTAAATCAGGATCTTCTACATTTTTTAACGCTTCTAAAACTTGTTCTTTTGTAATATTCATTTTTGTCCTCCTTTTTTCTTCTAAAAACTGATCACTAAATTTAACTGGCTATCAAATTTTGCATCTTAATTTTTGGGGTTGAAATTTTAACTTTATTAAGATTTCTATTTACTTCCCTTACCATAATCATTCTGTCATCACCAGCAGAAACCAAATAATTATTATAAGTACTCCAAAGTAATTTGTTTACAGAATGTGTATGTGCATCAAAATTTTCTTTAGTGATGCGTTTTAATAAGTGATATGTTTTTGCATCCCAAATTTTTATGGTTTTATCACGGCTGGCGGTGGCAAATAATGTAGCATCAGAATTAAATACTATATCGTAAATAGCCCAATTATGCGCAGGAATTGACTCTACTAATTCATAATTCGCTACTTGCCAAATATTCAAATGAGCATCTCTTCCTCCTGTTAAAAGGAATTTACCATCAGGGCTGTATCGCACAACATTTGCTGCAAGTTGATGTGCAATAAAATCTTTTTTATGATCCAATGTGTGCAGGTCAAATACAAGGATGTTGCAATCACCCAATGCAACAGCTATTTCGGAAGTAGTGTAATTAAAATCAATGCTGCGTACTTTCTGGTTTGATAGTTTTTTTATTTTAATCAATGATAAAGTATCGAGTGAGCAAACTGCAAAATTACCATCGCCACCGGCTGTATAAAAGCAATTGGTTTTTAATGAATATTTTATGTCAAAAATCGGTGCCGTATGATGTTGCAGAATTTTAATTTCTTCTTTTTTTTCTAAATCAAGTATATGAATACTTCCTGTTGTTGTTCCCGCAAGCAATAATTTTTTTTCAGGAATATGACAAATTGCATAAACAGGCGCAGGTAAAGATGCCGCAAATTTTTCGGCTTGCAGGGTTTCTAAATTCCATAGTGCAATAAACATATCACTACTCCCTGTAAAAACAGTGTGTTCGGATATGCCTTTATCCATGGAATATACACAGCCGCTGTGTCCGGCAAGTGTTGCTATGTGTTTTACATTAATGCTCATTTCTTTTATTGTCTACATTTTATTTTGTCGTGCTGTTTATCTTTAGAGCATGTCTGGGATTTTTTCGAACTGAAAATCAATGCTTTATGGTTCTGGCAATATCGCAACAAGGGACTTTGCCGGGGCAAACGACCGCGTTGGGATGCAGTCAGGTTCATAAAACATTGGTTTTCGGGAAGAAAAAATCCAGACATGCTCTTAATGTATTTGTTTGGGCTCTTTGTATAAAGGAACCATAGAACAAGCTTCGCCATACATGATACTTTTTGCAACCGGGCGTAAAAGTCTGGTAATTTCAACATACGCAGCTTTAGGTACGGGCAAATGTCCAC
>CAZJXN010000242.1:0-5225 GCA_964549655.1 uncultured Saprospiraceae bacterium | reverse complement strand
ACGTTTCACAAATCACTAATTACGTTTCACAAATCACTAATTACGTTTGTTCATTTCATTTCTCCGCATCGGCATGCTATCAATCAAATCAAATAATTCTTTCAAATTTACCGGTTCTTTCTTTCTCAATTTTTCCGTCCCATCTTTTCCAACCAAAATGCAAACAAACTCGTATCTTTTAATAGTATACGTTTTGCGAAAAGCCAGCGTTTCAGCCTCCGAAAGCGTTTTACCATTGGGTTGAACGCCGCTGTTCGTAAAAATTTTATAAAAAACAAGGTCACGGTCTGTGACTTCTGTCGGTTTTTGCGTCAGAATGGAAAGTTGTTGTTGGAAAGCCTCGTTGTTCGCATCAGGTGCGAAGATTAGCAGGACGCGGTTTTCCCATTGATATTTGTCGGAAATTTGCGCATTTGTAAATTGAGCCATAAACATTGAACTTAAAACAAAGAAAACTCCTTTTATTTTATACGTATCCAAATTAAATAGAAAACTGCATCGTCCCATGAACAATTTTTTTAGGTGTGCGGGCAATATTTTGAAACCCGCCACTGTTGAACAGGAGAGGAGGCATATTCGTTCATCCCTTAAACCGATTCCCATGAGAACTAATTTCTTAATGGCAACACTACTGGTATGCCACACCCTGCCGAATGCCGCTCAAAGCCACTTTGTGGCGCAAGATTACAGTGATTATTTTGAATGGTTTCACGAACGTTCCCAAGTGGACCAACTCTACGCCGACCGCACCACGCTCTACACGTTCAATGATAAAGTAAACGTTCGCCAAACGCCTTCCGGCAAAGCGAATATCGTCACGCAACTACCGATTGGATATGCCGTCACCAACATTGCTTATGGAGAAAAAGCATTGCCAACCTCTGAAATCAATGGCTACGGCGACATCTGGTATCATGTAAAAGGCAAAGACGCGCACGGAACTGCTTTCACTGGCTACATCTGGGGCGCACACATCGCAAAAGGTTGGCGCGAAGCCGACATCACAGGCGACGGAAACCCGGAGTTTCTAATGTTGGGCGTTTCCAACCTTCCCCGCAGAAAAATGACGGACATCAATGCAGAAATTTGCGTTTTGCAAAACAAGCGTGTAGTGAGTCAGGTACTCGTGCCAGGTTTGTGCATTTTTGAAGATTGTGATGCCAGTGCGATGCTGCGCGTGATGAAAAGTCAGGCGACACCGGGCTTGATGATTGTAGAAGCCAGCGCCATGACGATTGGCTGTATGACAGGTATTGATAAATCTTTTTTTTACTGGAATGGTAGCAACTTGGAACGCGTCTATCAGGCAGAATACAGCACCCAAAAAGAAATGTACCGCAAGAAATTCGTAGTAGCACCCAATAGAACGCAGACTTCCACCGTGCAGCTTTGCGAGTACGGCGGCGAAGATACCAGCTACAATCCCATTTGGAACTGTAAAGCGGTATCCGCATCGTCTGTGCAAGATGCTAAGCCGATAGCGGTGCGCAAGTAGAGCATAGGAGAACTGGAAGATAGGAGGATAGGAGCGAAAACGCTTCATTATCTTCCTATCTTCTTATTTTTCCCTTTCTTATCTTCCTATCTTCCTATCCTCCGATTTTCAACACAATCTTCCCCTTATTCTCATTACTTTCCATATATCGGTGGGCTTCGGCTACTTCATTCCAATCATAGACCGAATCAACGATTGGTTTTAAATCACCAGTTGCAAATGCGTCCCACGCGAATAAGCGAAAATCTTTTGTCAACGCAATTTTATAATCCAATGGACGGGCGCGAAGCGTGGAACCGATGATTTGCAAGCGTTTGCGTAGAATACCGCCGATTTCTAACTCATTTACATTCACGCCACCCATATTTGCCAACACAATTAATCTCCCGTCCGTTTGTAGAATATTTAGGTTTTTCTGAAAATAAGGCGCACCAATAAAGTCCAAAATGACGTTGACACCTTGTCCATCTGTCAATTGTGCAATTTCTGTCTCAAAATCAACTTCTTTATAATCTATGGCATGATGCGCACCCAATTGCAGACAAAATTCATGTTTGCTTTTAGAAGCCGTCACAAAAATACGTGCGTCAAATAACTTTGCCAATTGAATCGCAGCAGTACCCACGCCACTCGCGCCCGCGTGAATGAGTAGAGATTCGCCTTTTTGTAATTTTGCCAGCCAAACCAACGTTTGAAAAACGGTAAGAAAGGCTTCTGGAATCGCCGCCGCCTCTTCAAAAGTCAAATTATCAGGAATTGGGAGCGCCATTTCTTCGTGTAAAACGGCATATTCTGCATAACCACCTCCAGCAAGCAATCCACAAACGCGGTCGCCAATTTGCCACTTTGTGACTTCCGCGCCTATCGCTGCAATTTCACCAGCTATTTCCAGCCCAAGAATTTCGCTCACACCAGGCGGAGGCGGATATTTGCCTTCCCGTTGGAGCAAGTCCGCACGATTGAGGGCTGTGGCGTGTATTTTTATAAGAATTTCATCCGCAACGGGTTGCGGCGTAGGATATTCGCCAATGGTCAGATTTTCAGCACCACCGAGTTGATTGATTATTATGGCTCTCATTTTTTGTAAATTTAACTAAGGCGTTGCATCGTAATTGTAAATCCTATTTTCTAAAAACATACGCTAATAAATTAAACTTTCTGCTATTCAAAAAGTCCAACGAATATTATTGTTCAAAAATCATTCCTTATGAAACAATCTACACTTCTAATTTTGTACTGCCTTTTTACTTGGATTTCAACTGCACAATCCCTCTATTTTCCACCAAAAACTGGTACTACTTGGGAAAACGTTTCACCTGCCAGTTTGGGTTGGAATGTCTCGGAAATTGAACCCTTATTACAATTTTTAGATGAGAAAAATAGCAAAGCCTTCATTGTTTTGAAAGATGGTAAAATTGTTATTGAAAAATATTTTGATACGTTCCAACAAGATAGTCTTTGGTATTGGGCATCGGCAGGCAAATCTGCGACGAGTTTTTTAGTGGGTGTTGCCCAACAAGAAAATTTGTTGAAAATCACAGATCAAACCTCCAAATATCTCGGCAAAGGCTGGACGGTAGCGCCAATGGACAAAGAAGATAAAATTACGATTCGCAACCAATTGACGATGATGAGCGGCTTGGATGATGGCTTGCCGCCAACGCCTGAGGTGCGCGAACCCGACAATTGCCTGGAACCGGAATGCCTCGTGTACAAAGCGGACGCAGGCACGCGGTGGGCATATCACAACGCGCCTTACCGCCTGCTGCAAGATGTAGTTGCAACGGCAAGTGGGCAATCTTGGCAACAATTTACCAATCAATATTTGAAGCAAAAGATCGGGATGAGTACCGGTTTTTGGTTGAATTATATTTTTTACAGCAAGCCGCGCGATATGGCTCGATTTGGATTATTGGTATTGAACGAAGGTAGTTGGGCAAATGATGCAGTGCTGCGCGACACCGCTTATTTTAGGCAAATGGTAAATACATCGCAGAATTTGAATCCATCGTATGGTTATTTGTGGTGGCTGAATGGCAAGGGTTCGTATCTGCTGCCAGGTTTGCAATTTCGGTTTCCGACGGATTTGACTCCTTCCGCACCAGATGATATGTTTGCGGCGTTGGGTAAAAATGACCAAAAAATCTACGTTGTACCAAGTCTGAATATCGTGGTGATTCGTATGGGCGATTCGGCGGGCGAAGGCAAAGAAGCATTGTCCAGTTTTGATACCCAGCTTTGGGAATATTTGATGCGGGTGATGACAACTACGACTGCTGTTGAAGAACCTGTTTCGGCTATTGCAACTATTTTTCCAAATCCGGGCAATAATGTTATTAGCTGGGAAAGTTCGAGTGCAGTGCAGCAAATTCAAATATATGATGTGCAGGGGAAGTTGGTAAAAAAGTGGCAAAATCCCAGTAAGTTATTGATTGTGAAGGAATTAGAAAATGGATTATATTATATGCGGATGTTGTCGAAAAAAGGGGAGCAAACGGTAAGATGGGTGAAAATGTAGCCCAGCCTTCGAGGCTGGACTCGTAACACAGGCTTTAGCCTGAATGCGTAAAATGTAAAATGAGAGAAGCACGTAAGGACTCAAACAGACTTATTTTACGTACCTTTTAGTTAAATCTATTTATATGCTTCTATATTACTTATTATTCATATTAGTGATTATGCAAATAAATTCCGTATTATCCGCCGTTAATTTTTCAAAGTTTATTGGGACAGCCTATTTTTCAAAATCGCGCACATACAAAATTTTTCCAAATAATCACTATTGAAATATGCCTTTTTGTTCAGGCTAAAGCCTGTGTTACGAGTCCAGCCTAAAGGCTGTGCTACAAATCAAACAAATGCCCCATCGCCTCTCGCTTGGTTTTCAAATAATTAAAATTCTCTTCTTTGGGGGTCATAACAAGCGGTATCCGACTCACAACCTCAATCGGCGAATTTTCTAATGCTTCTATTTTATCTGGATTATTTGTCAATAAATGTACTTGCCGAACGCCAATTTGTTGCAACATTTCCACCGCAAGCCCATACTCTCTCGCGTCAATTTTCAAACCCAGGTGTACATTGGCATCCACCGTATTCAGACCTAAATCTTGTAAGTTATACGCTTTCAGCTTGTTAATCAAGCCGATACCTCTCCCCTCTTGGCGTAAGTATAATAAAATGCCATTGTGTTCACTGATTAAATCCAGCGACTTGAGTAATTGGTCGCCACAATCACAACGTTTGGAATGAAATAGATCGCCAGTAATGCACTCCGAGTGAAGCCGAGTAAGAATGGGCTGCTGAAAATCAACTTGCTCGTGCACCAGCGCAACATGCGGCATCCAGTCATTGGCATTTTCGGAAAAAGCCAGCATTCGGAAATTTCCCCAAGTAGTAGGAATCAACGCCTCCGCTTGTTTGCGGAAACTTTTGTTCGCATTCTGCATCATTTTCTAGCTCTGTCTTTGAAGTACGTTCCATTTACAACTACTAATTTTGTAAAGCTCAAATAGCACTACACTTCTGCTTTCCGCAAATAAACAGTTAGGTATGGTAAGAAGTTTTGCTAAAAATATAGATTTGGATTTTCATAAAAGGTAGGAAGCTATCGTATTGCCGAAGGTAGCAATCACTTTTTTTATTCAAACAAGTAAGCAGCCAAATACTTGTTTTCATCGTTTAAAAGAAAAAGTATGAACCAAATTAAAACCTAGCTGTTCGTCATTTA
>CAZJXN010000241.1:0-5232 GCA_964549655.1 uncultured Saprospiraceae bacterium | reverse complement strand
GCTCTTTCCTGCCAACCGAGATTGCTTGAGCAATGGAACGGCAACGTTGACGGCAAACCGACTGACCTCTTCCGTCATTCCAAGCGGCTACACGCGCCTATACGTCCTGACCCGTACCGACAGTTTGATTATCGAACAAGTAAATGCTTCGCCTACTTTCAATGTGACGCGCACAGGCAAGTTTAGAATTCACACGTTGGTGTACAATCCAGCGACTTTGAATCTCGGCATTGTTCAATTTGGCGTGACCACTGGTTTTAATGTGAACGCGCTGCTTATTCAAGGGGGCGGCTCTATTTGTGCTGCGTTAGATGTAGATGGTGCGGTTTTCCAAGTAAATACTTGTGCACAGACCCAAGTGTGTGAGGCAAAGGCAGGTAAATTACAAATCGCACAAGTGGCTTGTTTGCGCAGTGGTAGAGCTGTATTACAAGCAAGAGTCGTAGAAAATCCAACCGTACCACAAGGCTTCCGAATAGCTTATGTGCTTACTTCCGGTAGTAATTTATTGATTGAAAAAATCAATAGTTCTTCCCCCATCTTCGAGGTGAATAGAACCGGACGTTTTACCATTCATACGTTGGTGTATGACCCTACCACACTCCATATTACCGGTATTCGGCGCGGTACGACCGGCGCGGATATTGTAAAACTTTTCATTCAAGGAGGTGGCAGACTTTGCGGAGCCTTGGATGTAACGGGTGCACCCTTTGATGTACAAAATTGTGGCAGCCATCTCACTGGAAGCATAAAAACCTTTCCTAATCCTGCCACGAGCATTGTAAATGTGCAATTTGAAGAACTGGAAAACGTGAAACGTATTACCGTAGAATTACTCGATGCGACGGGTAATTTGGTCAATACTTGGCACTTTGACGGACAAACCCAGCAGACTGCTTTAGATATCGCCGCTTTAAATACAGGCACATATAATCTGCGTATTTTGTACGATGACCAATTTTCAGAGACGATTCGCGTAGTGAAGGCATCTTATTAAATTAGAAATATCGAAAATGCGCTTTTGGCAACCACTCTCCCTTCGAGTGGTTGCCTTTTTTGTTTGCATTTCATCGAATCGCTACGGGAAGTGCGGAATGTTTTTTTTAAATTGGCATTCTGATAATCCACAACTAAATACAGTGTAAAATAAGGTTTTTCATAGCAAAAATCCGCTAAATCCGCGTCATCCGCGTTCCAATTAATGTGGTACGGGCTGCAAGAAGTGCACGTGTGAAAATGCTATATAAAAATCATCTTACAGTGTAACAAAATTATTATTTACAAAAACCCAAATCCATGCACCAAAAACTCCTCTTCTTCGTCTCTCTCATTATATTATTACAAACCACTCATGCCCAAACCACCTACCTCTTCATCGGCACGTACACCGATGGGAAGCCCGACAAGGGCATTTATATTTACCAATTTAATACCAAAAACGGACGACTTAAATCACTAAGTACTGCCGAAAACATTACGAATCCTTCTTATATTACCATTGCACCGAATGGACGTTTTCTGTACGCGTGTACGGATACGCGTTTGCCGAATGCAGGAAGTGTGACGGCTTTTAAAATTGATAGCATTCACGGCACTTTATCGCTTTTGAATAAACAGGCAACCAACGGCGAGAATCCTGCGTATGTAAATGTGCATAAAGACAATCATTTTGTAATAAGTGCGAATTACACGGGCGGTAGCGTCTCGGTTTTTAATGCGAATGCGGATGGTAGTTTAAATTCCGTTGCACAAGTTATTACATTTATAGATAGCAGTATTAATAAAACCCGGCAGGAGAAATCCCACATTCACTCAGCGGTTTTTTCACCAGATTATCATTACATTTATCTGCCAGATTTGGGAGCGGATAAAATTCGTGCTTTTCAATGGGAGGTGAATGAGTCACAACCTTTAATTCCAGCCGATCATTTATTGGTGAAAACCACGCCCGGCAGCGGTCCTCGACATTTTACGTTTCATCCCAACCAACCTTTTGCTTATTGTGTAGAAGAATTGAGCGGAACGGTAACGGCTTATTCCTATCAAAATGGGAAATTGGATGCGATTCAAAGTCTGTTTGCTTATGCTACCAAACGAGATTCTGCCTACAGTGGTGCCGACATCCACGCCTCACCCGACGGACGTTTTCTGTACGCCTCCAATCGGGGCGAAAATAGGATTGCCATCTTTTCTATTCATCCAACGAATGGAACGCTTCAACTTATCGGTCATCAATCCACTTACGGCAATCACCCGCGCAATTTCACCATTGACCCAACTGGACGATTCTTGTTGGTCGCCAATCAAATGACAAGTAATATTGTGGTTTTTAAAAGAAACGGAAAGACTGGTTTATTGACCAGAAAAAAAGGGGAAATAAAAGTACCAAATCCATCGTGTTTGCAGATGCGAACGTATGGAAAGTGAGGGCTTTTGGGATAAAGCAAAACAGTCTGAACTTTATGCGCTAAGACATTGTTAAACATTATTAATTATTTGACTATTAATTTTTTTATAATATTATTTCCAGTTATCAGCGGAAATCAATAAACCGTACATTTTAAGCAAAAACAAATTGAAACTTTACATTAAATACATGGTCTCGATTCGGTGCAAAATGATAGTGAAGGCAGAGTTGGACAAACTTGGGCTGCATTACGACGTAGTGGATTTGGGAGAAGTGGAAATTAAAGAAGATATTAGTGCTGAACAGCGCGACCAGTTGAAGTGTGCTTTATTGAAATCAGAACTGGAGTTGATGGACGACAAAAAAGCCATCTTGATTGAAAAAATAAAAAGCGTCATCGTGGAAATGGTGCATTATGAAGACGAAGTACCCAGAACAAAAAATTCCGATTACATCAGTGAGAAACTCAAGCACGACTACACTTACCTCACCAACTTTTTTTCGGAAGCAACGGGTATTACCATTGAACATTATATCATCGCGCACAAAATCGAAAAGGTAAAGGAATTGCTTTTATATGATGAACTCACGCTTACCGAAATAGCCTACCAATTGAACTACAGCAGCGTGGCGCATTTATCCACCCAATTCAAGAAAGTCACGGGCTTAACGCCTTCCTTTTTCAAGCAACTCAAAAGCAGAAGACGCAATTCACTGGAGGATGTGTGAATAATTATCTCTTTTTTGTAAGGGTGTAATACTTCTCCACAAAAAGCACTCCACTTTGTCATACTTCCTTCGAAAAGATAAATCTCAAACTTAACAATTTAAATAACATTACTGTAATATCCTACAAACAACTTTATTTTTCTCATTATTACTCCTTTCAAAGTTTAAACATTAAATCTAAAATCCAATGTAGCGCAAAAATGTGTGAATTATGTAACTTTTTTACATAATTGTATAACAATTTCCTGCATCAAAGATTTTAACTTGTCTCCGTAAATTTTATTCATAGTCATGTAATTTTTTTAGAATGAACTCAAAACTACTAAATGTAGTAATAGCATTTGTTCTGCTATCACTACCAAACTTACATTTTGGACAGGCGCCTAACTTGGGAACCACTTCCAGTTTTGCGCTCTTTACTGCAGCCGGAGCGTTTGATAATAGTGGAAAGACACAAGTAACTGGTGATATTGGTACGAACGTGGGCGCATTCAATGGATTTCCTCCTGGAATCGTAGTTGGACAAACACATGTGGCAGACCCGGCTTCCGCACCAGCCGCCACAGATGTAGATGCTGCCTATATGGAATTGGACGACCTTGAATGCGAGGCTGTCATAGCCAACACTACCTTAGGAAACGGTCAGATACTTACTCCCAACATTTACTGCTTGGGTGCTGCTTCCACTATCAATGGCAATTTAATTTTAGATGGAGCGGGAGATCCAAATGCATTATTCATTTTCAAAATAAATGGCGCTTTATCCACCAGCACACTCGCAAGGGTTATTTTGAGAAATTCAGCTTCCTCGTGCAATGTATATTGGCAAGTAAATGGAGCATTCGCTTTAGGAGATGGTTCTTCTTTCAGAGGTACGCTCGTGGCTAACGGCGCGATCAGTTTATTAGAAGGCTCCTCCCTTTCTGGTAGAGCTCTTACCCGACAAGGAGCTATTTCGCTGCACAACAATAGGGTTAATGTAGATATAGGCTCTTGCTGTCCGCTGCCCGTAGCATCCACAATCTCAGCAAGTGGGGCAACCACATTTTGCGCAGGCGGTAGCGTTGTCATTTCAGGAAATGTGGGCGGCGTTTTTAGTACCGGCGCAACAACCGCATCTATAACTGTAACCGCAAGTGGCGAATTTTTTGTCACCAATACAAATGATTGCGGTACAGTAACTTCAAATAGCATTATAGTAACCGTGAATCCGGCACCAAGTTGTACCATCACCGGGAATAATTCTGTCTGTGGGCAAGGGCAATCCACGCAACTTTGTGCGCCTGCCGGGGCTGCCAGCTATAGGTGGAGCACGGGCGCTACCAATCGTTGTATTTCAGTAAATGCCGCAGGGAATTATTCCGTGACCGTGACTAATTCAAGCGGTTGCACCAGCATTTGCAGCAAAACGGTGACCATCAATGCGCAACCTGAGTGTACTATTACCGGCAATGATTTTCTTTGTCAGGCGGGGCAATCCACGCAATTGTGTGTACCTGCCGGAGCTGCTTCTTACAGATGGAGTACAGGGGCAACCACCAATTGTATTTCAGTAAATGCCGCAGGAACCTATTCTGTAACCGTCACTAGTGCAAGCGGTTGCACCAGCATTTGCAGCAAAACGGTGACCATCAATGCACAACCCAATTGTACCATTACCGGAGATGATTTTCTTTGTCAAGCCGGGCAATCCACGCAATTGTGTGTGCCTGCCGGAGCTGCCTCTTATAACTGGAGTACGGGCGCAACCACCAATTGTATTTCAGTAAATGCCGCAGGGAATTATTCTGTAACCGTCACTAATGCAAGTGGTTGCAGCAGTATTTGTAGCAAAACGGTGACCATCAATGCGCAACCTGAGTGTACTATTACCGGCAATGATTTTCTTTGTCAGGCGGGGCAATCCACGCAATTGTGTGTACCTGCCGGAGCTGCTTCTTACAGATGGAGTACAGGGGCAACCACCAATTGTATTTCAGTAAATGCCGCAGGAACCTATTCTGTAACCGTCACTAGTGCAAGCGGTTGTATCAGCACTTGTAGCAAAACGGTGACCATCAATGCGCAACCTGAGTGTACTATTACCGGCAATGATT
>CAZJXN010000240.1:0-5275 GCA_964549655.1 uncultured Saprospiraceae bacterium | reverse complement strand
AATCAATCAAGTCTTAGCATTCCTGGGAGAAGATAATGATGGTAATGAAATCCTTGAGCCATTATTTAGGGCAGCAGAAGTAAGTTCTTACTTAGAATTCGTGTATGAAGCTAAAAGTATTTTGATTGCTGTAAATAATGATATAATCATTTTCGAGCCATATAAGAATTTAGGTGAAAAACAAGGTTTTATTCCAATAGGAAATAAAGCTATACAGTATATTATGAATGAACAAACTGTCGGAAAATTAGGGAAATGCATACTTAAATGTTTTGAACTAGCTGAATAACTTAAAAGGCTTCAAGCAAGATGAATTTACAAAGGTTTAAAAATTACTTTCTTTTGTTAGTAGTGCTACTGTATAATCACGCAGGGGCTACGACTATTCATAATATTTTTTGCGAAAATAGAGCTATACACTTCTCTGCTAATGCGGAAAGCGCCTTGAAGATATGGAAGCAAGTAGATGACCTCAATATGGACTTGGCGGCACGCACTCGCCTGTTCAACTGGCTCTTAGACCCTGCTAATGTCAAAGACCTTAAAAAGTTTACTGATTTATTTGCCAAGCAGCCCGATTTGCTTAGATTCTGGAAGGAATTTAATAATACGCCTGATCTTAATTTAGAAGACATCTTTTCTAAGTTTCCACAGGGGAGCAGTGGATTCTATACGAAGTTTTTTGAGACGTTTAAAAATACCGATGGAACTATTAGTGATGATGCGCTGAAATTTTTACAAGATGTACAGGATTCAGGGGCTGATTTTATTGGCGCGTTTAAAGGTAATGCAGCACTTTTTGATGCGTGGAGGGCAATCTTTGCAAAAAGTGATCTTAGAAAAGACCCTAATATATTGAATCTTGCTTCTGAAATTTTGACTTCGAATCAATTAGGAATTGATGAGGCCATCCTTAAAGCAATTGTGAACGCTCAACAAGCAGGTGGTGCTAATGCTCCAATTTTCAAAGAATTATTGGAGAACATTTTATATGCTGAAAAATTTGCCGGCTCGACAGGATTTGATGTGCTTATAAGTGCATTGAAAAATGCTGGTCTTAATGGTGCTTCTCAAATTGGTGCAAATTGGACTTTAGAATATTTAAAGAAGTTTGCGGGTAATTTAGACCCAAGGTTTATTCGGTTTGAAGTAGATATAGCTGAGGATGGTACAAGATTTGTGGACATGGTTTATGAAAGCCCCGTCGGGCGAATACTGTATGAATTCAAAAGTGTGAAACCACCATTGCCTCCTACAGATTTCACAAGGCAATTCATAAATGATTTGGGAAACGCCAATTCTTTAAATGAAATTCAATGGATTTTTGATGGCAAAAAGGTAAGTAGCTTAGACCCTGAAAGTTTTATAGAAGCATTACGTGGGGTAAATATTGACCAAAGTGTAATTGATAAATTTTTGGGAGCTGGCAAAACTCAAAATGATTTAATTAACGAAATTGCTAATCGTTTTAATGATTTATTTAAGATAGTGCCATGAATTATAAGTTAATACATAAATTAACAGATATAAAATATTGTTCTTACTTTTCATTTGCTTCCATGGTAAATTTAGGGTATATAATTTATTACGATAAAGACTATCTGTTGCATATTGCTAATTCTATATCTTATTTAGAATTAGCTTCAATGAAATTTGAAAAAGATTTTTCCCACATTCTCTATGATAAGAAGGTTTATTTTGGATTACGTAATCGCATTATAGTTCTAAATTTAGAGAATTTAAAATTTAGCGAGTTAATTTCTTTACAACAAGAAAATTCTAATCTATGGATGCTTAATCATTCGACCGTACATAATAGAATGGTAAAATTTCAAAATTGGGAAATAATAGAAGAGAATAATGAAATATTTAAAATACAGGATAATACGTTACTTTACAAATGGGAAGATAGTATAAATCTATTATTATTTAGTGAGAGAGAATGTTTATTTGAAACTAGGTTCAAAGGAGATTTAGTCAATATAAATATTGAAACAGATAAGCGGTTATGGAAAATAGAATTGGATGAGGGAATAGGTGGAAGAAGATATATAAATGAATATAAGGACAAACTCATTGCGTGGTCTATGCCCCATTATCTTAATAAAATAGATAAACAGACCGGACAAATAGAATGGAGGGTAGAAAATATGTCTCCTTCTATAATTAGTAGCCACACAAAATATTATTATATACTTAATAGGTTTAATTTTCACGAAATAGATGTGGAAAGGCATCATGTTGAAACTTATGATATTGAGGGCGAAATGAAAAGATTTAAGGCAAATCCATCCTGGAAGAATATTTATTATGAGCATATCATTTATTTTAGTAATGCCACTGGTGGAATTTTAGGAGCATTTAGCATTACTGAAAAAAAGATGCTCTGGAGTTATGATTTATCAGAAGCAATGTTGGAACTCGGCTATCAAGCTAATTTGGATAGTCCTATCGTAGTTAATGAAAGGCTATACATCAGAGATCATCAAGGAACTTTGTGGATTTTTGAGAAAGCATAGTACAAATTCATTATAAAATTTAAAACCAGATAAGCCTTATATCTCAATCTAATACTCGATTGTAGATTATGATTTTAAAATTATATAATGATTTAAAATGAAGTACATTTTCTTGATATGTTTTACTGTGTTCAGTTTTTACAATACCCAAGCACAGCATACCCTTGAGCTCAAGGCGAATGTATTAGGCATTTTTGAGTCGGCGGTAGAGCTATCGGGAGGTTTTACAAGTGGCGGCAGCTCTATTTATTTACTCACGCCGACACTTTTACCTGATCCCTGCCGACTCGATTGGGGGCATCATAGTCTCGAAAACTTAAACAAAGCGCTTAATAAACTTCCAGATATAAGGGCATTTTTTGAAGCTAATAATAGTGTAAAAGCCAGAGAACTTTCGGACTGGTTATTGAATAGTGGTATTCAGGACTTAGCCCTGCGCTTCTCTGCCAATGCCGAAAGCGCCCTGAAAATGTGGAAGCAGGTAGATGACCTCGGCATGGACTTGGCGGCACGCACCCGCCTGTTCAACTGGCTCTTAGACCCTGCTAATGTCAAAGACCTTAAAAAGTTTACTGATTTATTTGCCAAGCAGCCCGATTTGCTTAAGTTTTGGAATCAGTTTAAAGATGTACCTAATTTTAATCTGGAAGCTATACTCTCGAAGTTTCCAACGGGCAATAACGGATTTTATAAGAAGTTTTTTGAAACGTTTAAAAATACAGATGAGACTATTAGTGCGGATGCGTTGAAGTTCTTGGAAGATGTGCGGGATACGGGGGATGATTTTATTGGGGCGTTTAAAAGTAATGCGGGGCTTTTTGATGCATGGAAGGCACTCTATCCTAGAGCTACTAGAACAGATATAAAGCACCTAAATTTCTTTTCAGATCCTCGAATGATCACCTCTAGGTCCAATCTATTGAACCATCCTACTATCGATTTTGAGCAACTATTCCCTTATTTGTCTCAAGAAGAATTAACTGCAATACATCATTATACTACAAGGGCATATATAGATTTAAATGCTGCTCTCAGATCGTCAAACCCTTTAAGTGCTTATCATTCAGCCTTTGTGGATATTTTAAACGAGGCATTAAATAAGATGCCTAAATATCAAGGACCTTTTTTTCGAGGTACTTCAATCCCAGAAGCTGTCTTACAAGATTACTTAAATGCTTTACCACCTGGTAGTGGTAAATTCGTGTTTGACAAAGCATTTTCATCAAGTAGTAATATAGATATACATATTGGTACTTTTCAAAATCTTAGAAAAAAGGATGGCGAAG
Source organism: uncultured Saprospiraceae bacterium (assembly GCA_964549655.1). Lineage (GTDB taxonomy): Bacteria > Bacteroidota > Bacteroidia > Chitinophagales > Saprospiraceae > JADJNW01. The sequence continues at coordinate 1,470 of CAZJXN010000240.1, read as the reverse complement.
TTAAGATAATTATTACAGGCACAAGCTCCACAGGAGTGTACATAGATGATTTATCGTATTATGGCAAAAATTTTCAGACAGATCCTTTAGAAATACAACACGAAGTTCTATTTAAACCAAATACTAAATTTGAACATTTTGAAGAACCCGAAATATATCAGAATAGTACAGGGGAAACAATCTACCATTTCTTCATGAATGAAAAATTAGATTAATGGAACACGATAAAAATTATTTTCGTCAAAAAGTACAACGTAGTCTTTTAGAGTATGAAAAACTAAGTGATGAAGAGAAGCTAAAGCTTGCTGCTACCGTTGAAAGAATGTCTGATAAAATTCGCTCTGAGATTATGGCAGGTTATGAGTTAGGGTATGAATACTATTTTTTTTATGGAGAGGATAGTCCTTTTTCTCAATGGTACAAATGCAGCATTGTAATTGATGATATTAGTTATACTTGTACAGAGCAATATATGATGTTTTGTAAAGCTATTCTTTTTAAAGATGATAGAACGGCTGAACTTATTCTGAAGAGCGGTTATCAACCTAGCCTTCATAAGGAGTTAGGAAGAAAAATTGAAGGTTTTGATCAAAATATATGGGATGCGAATAAACGGGCAATTGTTTTTACAGGTAACTATTACAAATTTATACATAGCGATAATCTTTCAAAACTTTTATTAGGTACTAGTCCAAAGATACTTGTAGAGGCTAGCCCGATTGATAAAATCTGGGGAATTGGACTTTCTATTGACGATGAAAGGCGATTTTATAAAGAAAAATGGGAAGGAGAAAACCTGTTAGGGTATATACTTACTGAAGTGAGGGAAGAAATTAGAAAAAAGCAAGCTGATCCATCTAATTAACTACTCCATTTTCTTTTTCAATCAAAGTACCAAAAAGAATTTTTTAGAAATGATTCATAAAACACAAATTGATAAATATAACGGCTCTTTGCAAGAGCTAGTCGAAGATATTGGAAATCTTCGTTACGATACGCTGGAATTATTTCTGATAGCGCTATCGAAAAAGATCAATGATGATGGAGAAAAAGATTTTAAAAGGGGTAGGTATAGGTTAGCATCTCATTTAAAAGAAGGATCTAAACATCTTGAAATGGCGGCAGATCAGATAAAATTAGCATGGAGAATTTGTGAGCCATTTACTAAATGATATATAAGTTTAAAATGAAAAACATTGTTTTAATCTGTAATCTTCTACTATGGTTTTTCAGTATCCAAGCGCAAAGCAAAGTAGAGCTGAAAGCCGATGTCCTCGGTGTCTTTGAGTCAGCGATAGGGCTATCGGGCGAGTATTTGCTATCACCTCGCTGGGGTATAGAAGTCGGTGGAGGCTATCAAGCATATAAGTATATTGATGATGCTTTTAAAGCGCAAATTAGATCAGTACACGGAGATATAAGTAGTTCGGCTTAAATAATCGACATTTTTAATATCTTTACAAGATGCTA
>CAZJXN010000239.1:0-5322 GCA_964549655.1 uncultured Saprospiraceae bacterium | reverse complement strand
CCACGTGCGCCAATCATGGTGTTCAAGCCAAGTGGCAAGGATTCGATAAATTCCTGAATATTAGCGATTCGGATGGCGTCGTGGATTTTATCATAATTGGGGCGGTCTTCGCTTTCAGAAAGATTAGCAGCAATCGTATCCGAGAAAATATAACCATCCTGCATCACCGCGCCGCAGTGCTGTCGCCATATTTTTTGCCGAATTTGCGATAAGTTGGTTGCACCTATTTTGATACTGCCTTTTTCGGGATTGTAAAAACCAAGCAGGAGTTTGACCAAAGTGGTTTTGCCGCTGCCGCTTGCGCCTACAATGGCGGTCACTTTTCCACGCGGAATCACCAGATTCAAGTCTTTCAAAACCCAATCAGCAAGTGCATTGTAGCGAAACGACAGCTTTTCAATGTAAATATCGCCGGCAGGAATCTCGGTGGTTTTTATTACATCATCTGATTCTTCATTTTCCTGTTGATGGATTTCACCAAGGCGTTCCAAGCTAATGCGAGCATCTTGCGCCGCGCGGATGAAGCCGATAAATTGTTGTAAAGGAGCATCCAACTGCCCGATAATGTATTGAATGGCAAGCATCATGCCCAGCGTCATCTCGCCTTTCACGACCCCTTGCGCAGCAATCACCGTAATGAGAATATCTTTGAATTGATTGATAAACAAGGCTCCGCCATCTTGGTATTGACTAATGACTAAACCTTTGGTTTGTACTTTAAATAGTTTTGCTTGAATGGCTGCCCAGCCCCAGCGGCGCTTGAGTTGACTGCCTTGCAATTTGATTTCTTGCATCCCCTGAATGATTTCAATGAGGGAATCCTGATTGCGCGACATTTGCTGAAAGGATTGATAATCAATTTCTTTGCGTCGTTTTAAGAAAAAAGCGATCCACGCAACATACAAAACGGAAGCTATCAAAAAGATGAAAAAGATGGGAACAGAATAATACAGCAGCACCACCGCAAATACAATCAAATTGAAAACCGAAAAGATAATAGACAGGGTAGATTGGGTTAGAAACGATTCAATTCGCTTGTGGTCACCAATACGTTGCAATAAATCACCAGTCATTTTGGTATCGAAAAAGCCGAGCGGGAGTTTCATCAATTTGATTAAAAAATCGCTGATGAGCGCTACATTGATGCGGATGCCGATGTGTAATAAAATCCAGTTTTGTATAAAGCGCACCACCGTCTGGCTGAAAAACAACACCAATTGTCCGATCAAGATCAAGTAAATAAAACCGATATTTTGGTTTTGAATACCGACATCTACAATGGATTGGGTCAGGAACGGAAAAAGCAAAGCAAAAACCGAACTTAACGCTAAACCGAGCGCTAATTGCCAAAGGAGCTTTCGATACGGTTGTAAATAACTCAATAGAAAAGAAAAACCGGCTTTATTTTTGGTATCTTCTTTTTCTTTATAAAATTCGGAACCGGGTTCCAGCAATAATACAATGCCTTTGTCTCCATCGCTCAGCCAGTGTCGTTCAAAAACTTTGCGTTGGAGTCTAAACTTATCCGCACCTGGGTCGGCGATCCATACATATTTTTTATTGGCTTTAAAAACGACGACGAAATGATTTTGATTCCAATGGGCAATGGCGGGCAGCGGTGCTTGTTGCAGTCCGGGATTTTCCGCGTCTCCATCCATTTTGATTTTCGCCGCCAGGCTCCGAAAGCCAATATTTTCCGCCGCTTCGCTGATGCCTTGAAGGCTCACGCCGTGTCGGTCTATGTAGCTTTTTTCTCGTAAATATTGTAAGGAATAGGATTTGCCGTGATGCTGGGCAATCATGCGGAGGCAAGTCGGACCGCAATCCATTGCGTCGAATTGCCGATAAAAGGGGAAGCCTTTGAGGGTAAAGTTGGTGTTCATGTGCTATGAAATAATCGGTTGCTCCTGTATTTTTATTACAAAGTCAGGAAAAATGGTATCAACGGCAGTGTAAATTGTGAAGTTTTTTAATTCAAACGCAGTCAGGAAGTGAATATTTTTTAATCGTGTGCATATTGCAAAAAAAAAAAATGAATTTTGGTAAATTTATTAATAAAAATGAGGAATTTTCTCAAAAAATTAACATTTGTTCTCCTTTCGTATCATTTTTATGCTTGTAATAAAAATTAAAGTAGTACCATCATTCATTGTGTGCTTGTAAAGGCATTTCTATTATTTTACTGACCCATTCAAAATCACGGCTCTACTATGGCAAATACTTTAGCTGGCGATACATCACAGCTAAACCCATAAACTATCATCCAACTTTCCAGTTTAAAACTTGTTATCATTGCCTCAAATCCAATTTTTATATCATGGAAAAGACAGTAAAACCGTATAGTGCAGCAGGCAGCAAGAAGACCCAAGTCGAAGAAATGTTCGACAGTATCGCACCGCGGTACGATTTTTTGAATCATTTTTTGTCGCTTGGCATTGACCGAAGTTGGCGCAAAAAAGCGATTGCACAATTAAAAGATTTACAACCAAAATACATCTTAGATGTCGCTACTGGCACGGCGGATGTAGCGCTGGAAACCGCGCGTCGCTTGCATCCTGACAAAATTGTGGGTTTGGATATTTCGGCTGAAATGTTGCATATCGGCAGAGAGAAAATAGCCAAAAAGGGACTGTCGAATGTGATAGAATTGGTACAAGGTGATTCGGAGAATTTACCGTTTGCGGACAATACGTTTGATGCAATTACCGTTGCTTTTGGAGTACGAAATTTTGAAAATCTGGAACAGGGACTCTCGGAAATGAATCGCGTGCTGAAGAAAGGTGGAAAGTTGGTGGTGCTGGAATTTTCCAAGCCAAGTGCCTTCCCCTTTAAGCAGTTATTTCAGTTCTATTTCCGTCATATTTTGCCCATTATTGGCAGGTGGACTTCGCAAGACCCACGGGCGTATCAATATTTATTCGAGTCGGTACAGGTTTTTCCAGAAGGCAAGCACTTCCTGAACATATTACAAAAAACGGGTTATAAATCATCCAAATGTATACCATTAACACTCGGCGTTTGCTCCATTTATTCGGCAGAAAAGTAGCCATTCTTTTTGCTTTTATCTGCGCTTTTAATTGTCTTTATGCTCAAAAATATGACGAAGGCAATTATAATTTTCGACAATTTAATCAGAAATCTTATTATTTTGGTATTACCCTTGGTTATAATACATCTGGCTACAAGCCCTTCCGCTCCAAAGATTTTATCAACAGTGACAGTATTTTGCAAATTGAATCGGTGAATGGACCGGGTTTCAACTTGGGAATCGTGACAAATTTAAAAATTGGCAATAATTTTGACCTACGTTTTCTGCCTACGTTGTCCTTTGCCGAACGCAGCATTCGATACAAACGAAATGCCAGCGGGACGAACTTTAGCGACCGTCGAGCAGAATCCGTTTTTGTAGAAATGCCTTTTCATTTGCGATATAAATCTGCACCTTTTCATGATATTCGCTTGTTTGTGATTGGTGGTGTAAAATATGCATTTGATGTGGCGAGTGAAGCGCGCGCTCGTCAAGCGGAAACGTTGGTTAAAATTGCACCGAATGATTTTTCGGTCGAATACGGTGCTGGGATGCAAATTTTCTTTCCCTTTTTCATTTTTTCGCCGGAGTTTAAAGTCTCGCACGGCATTGGTAATATCTTGATTTACAATCCAAATTTGGAGGAATCTACGGTGCTGGAAAAAGTATTGTCGCGGTCGTTTACGATTTCGCTGCATTTTGAGGGGTAGATTCAACTGGTCAGACGACTTCGGAGTCGTCTGACCAGTTTACAAACGCAATCATCTCTGGAAAAAACTGTCTAAAACCTGTATTTAGCTGTTCCAAATTCATTTGCAAACTCCCAATAGCCCCGTCAAAATGGCTCGGCTCACTCACTCGATATTTCATCCGACTAAACGTAAATTCCAATCCCTCCAATGTGCCATATCGCACCAACCAATCATCTGCAATCATAAGCGGCAAGCGATGCTGTAAAACAGGCGGCATTATCGGCAAGTAACTTTCTAAAATTGCATACACTTTTTGCGTATAGTTTTCTAAACTTTCGCCAGAATAAAGTGTCCAGTTTTTTGCTAATAAAAAGTCATAGAAAACATCCAACAACACAGGCGCATACTTGTGGTGACGCTCATGCAACAAGCGTGTACTCTCGCGTACGACCGGATGTGTATCTGTAAAAGTGTCAATTTTTCGGTGCAATTGTAAACCACGCCGAATGCCCATTGAAAAGTTTTCATCGGCTGATTTTCGTACAAAATCGCCTAAGAAATTGCCAACTAATAATTCTTCCTCTTGTTGCGATAAAAATAGGTGTGCTAAAAAATTCATATTTTAAATTAAAATAGTCTGCACATCTAACATCTGACATCCAGCTTCTTGTTTAAAAAAACTATATTTGCGGCGTTTTAAAAAAAAGAAAGACTGGAAAGATGGAATATTGGTAAACAACATTCCATTATTCCAAAATATTCCATCATTCCAATATTCCAATAAAACATGGGCTTAAAAGCAGGCATCGTCGGTTTGCCAAACGTAGGAAAATCAACCCTTTTTAACGCACTTACTTCCGCAAAAGCGCTGGCAGCCAATTATCCGTTTGCTACCAAAGAACCAAATTTGGGTATCATTACCGTGCCCGATCCGCGCTTGGACAAACTCGAAGAATTGGTAAACCCACAAAAAGTCATTCCAACAACCGTAGAAATTTTGGACATTGCAGGATTGATAAAAGGAGCGAGCAAAGGCGAAGGGCTTGGTAATCAGTTCCTTGCGAATATTCGGGAAGTAGATGCGATTGTACACGTGGTGCGTTGCTTTGAAGATGACAATGTGATTCATGTGGATGGAAGTGTCAATCCAGTGCGTGACAAGGAAATTATTGATTTGGAATTGATTTTCAAAGACATGGAAACGCTGGAAAAGCGTGTAGACAAACTCCGTCGCTCCGCCAAAACCGGCGACAAAGAAGCTGCCCGCGATCTTGATATTATAGAACGGCTGTTAAAACATTTGGAAAGCGAAAAACCAGCTCGTTCGATGGAATTACGCGATGATGAAAAACCTTTTTTTGACGAACTTTTTTTGCTTACAGGCAAGCCGATTTTTTATGTGTGCAATGTGGATGAAGGTTCGGTTCATACCGGAAACCAGCATACCGAGACGTTTAAAAAAGCAATCGCAGCAGAAAATGCCGAAATTATCTTAATCAGTGCGCAAATTGAATCGGAAATTGCAGAGTTAGAAAGCAAAGAAGAACGTCAAGAGTTTATTCAGGAAATGGGTTTGGACGAACCGGGCGTAAATAAAGTTAT
>CAZJXN010000238.1:0-5331 GCA_964549655.1 uncultured Saprospiraceae bacterium | reverse complement strand
TTTCCTCCTCCCAAAGCTGAAGCAAAATCATTTGCTGCTTGATTTCATCGAACTTATTTTCCGAGCTGAACAAAGCGGTAGCGGCGGTGGCGCTATACTCCGCAGCAGGAGTGGATTCTGTCAACAGGGATAAAATGATGCCTTTTATATTTCTCAATTTTTTTGGAGATAGGTCGCTAGTGATTTGATGTTCTTGAAGTTGTTCAAACACCTCATTTAACCTTTCACAAATTGCCTCTCCTATTTGAAATCTGGCTTGCGTTAATTTTCGCGCCCTATCATTGAGGTTGATGACGTCGATTGTTTTGGAGCCTAATTCATCTTTTGCATAAAAGCGATATGCTTTCAAATAAAGATGGTCGTTGGGATAATGAATTGTTGGATTAACAATCGGGTTTGCGAAGGTATCATGCTCTCCCTTTTCGCCATTGCAGCGCTTACAACTGGGTAGCAAGTTTTTCCATTCAACCACTTTTTCAGGATAAATCTTCTTGGGTAAGAAATGCTCTACTTCCAGATAAGCACTCAATTCATCTACTCTGCACTCACAATAACAACACTTTCCAAAAGAAAACGCCAGCAATTGGTCTTTAATGAATTTTACATTCCAGACATTTTTGCCTTCAGCGAGGTACAAATTTGTTAGCTCCCGAATTTTTTCGTTGGTCAATTCAACAGGCGGAGCGCAGCGTTCCAGTCTAATCATGGACAATCGCGGACATTTGCATTCTCAATAACTTGCGCTGGCTGCTGTTCGGGTGTAAAATCGCCTCCAATTGTTCATAAGCTTCCTGCGCTTTTTCAAAATCCTCTTTATCCAAAGCCTGTTCAAACGCGTCCATCAATTGCAAATAAGCATCCGAGTGTGTCCGCTCTCCTAAATTCATCAATTCCGATAGAATCTCTTCCACCGACCAACCTTTATAAGTAGGAATTTCAGGTTGCGTAATTACAATATGGTCTTCTTCTTTGGATAACAAAACAATATTCACCCGCTCTGCCGATTGTACGACCAAAGGACTGTGCGCCGTAACTATAAACTGCGTATTTGGAAAATGCTTCGTCAAAAAGCTGATGACATTGCGCTGCCACTCTGGGTGTAAATGCAAATCCAATTCATCCACCAGTACCACCGCCGCTTCCGCCAATGGATTTTCACTATCAGGATAACGCTCAAACATTTTCTTTGCCAAATCTACAATCCACGCAATGGAAGAGCGATAGCCATAGCCAAGTTCATGCAAGCGCACCCAGCCGTAGTCAGTTTTGAATTCGACGTAGTTATTTAGATCCTCATCAGATACAAATTTGAAATTCTTTACATCTGGTAATAAGCCAGAGCTTAAAAGTCTCTTTATTTTTTTTAATTGATTTTTAGCTTTTATTCGCTTACTTTTTTGAGAGTAATCTAACTGTATAAGCCATTCTTCAACATTAATTAACTCTGATCCATCATCAAATAATGTAGCCGTATTACTGTTTGATGTTGTATTAGAAATATTTGTCTCACCGGCTCTTCGATTTACCCCATATCCATATAGAATTAGACCTTCTACCTCGCCGGACATAGCAGCAGACCACCTACTTCTATTTACATCAAAACCCCAGCTGTTAAAACTATCAGATTCTTTATCTCCAATTATCAACTCTCTAAAAGCTTTTTCAGATAATGTTTCTGTAGGAAATGAGGCACTTTCAAGAAGCTTTGTTCCTATAAACGGTTTGGATAATTTTTTTAGTTTGTCTATTCTCCATACAGAACGTCTCTCAATATTTATAGGAACATATGAAGAAACTTTTTCTCCTGTATCTTTTCGTAAGATTTCTTTAAATTTAATTGGCTCCAAATCCGCAATCGCTCTTAAAATCGTCGTTTTCCCCGTATTATTATTTCCCATTATCACTGTCCACTGGAAGAGCTTGCCGTCTTTATCTGTAAAATCAATAATATGTTCCCCCTTGAAGCATTTGATATTTCGCAGCTTCAAAGCACCGATATAAACATTATTTAACTTGCCATTTTCTTCCATAAGTCAATTTAAACTTGCAATACAAATATAACATTTTAAATGTCAAAAACGACCGCCGAAGCCGTGCTAAAAAAATATCCCAATATCAAATTATCCCAATAAACTCCTCCTCTGTCAAAATCTGCACTGTACCCAATGCTTGCGCTTTTTTGAGTTTAGAACCCGCTTCCTCGCCCACTACCAGAATATCCAAATTACTGCTCACCGCGCTGATATTTTTCGCGCCCAACGATTCCGCTTTATTCATCGCTTCTTTGCGTCCCATTTTTTGCAAAGTACCGGTAAAAAGGATGGTTTTGCCAGCCAAAGGCGCATCGGCAGCGAATTGTTTCGGGCGGTCTTCCTCGGTTTGGCGCATATTGACCCCTAAATTTTCCATTTCAAGGAGTAGCGCAACATTTTCCTCTTTTTGAAACCACTTGACAATATTTTCGGCGACGACCGGACCCACGTCTTTGATATTTGTAAAATCTTCTACCGTCCAATGTTGCAAATCCAACACATATTCCACTTTTGCCGCTATTAATTTCGAGACTTTTCTACCCAAATGATGCACACTCAAACTATGCAACAGGCGTTGAATCGAATTTTGCTTGGCGTGTTCCACCGAATTCCGCAATTTTTCTGCCGATTTTTTACCAAACCCTTCCAAATTTGAAATGGCTTCATAATCCAAACGATACACATCCGCAATATTTCGTAGCCAACCCAATTCGTAAAAACGCTCTACAATAGACTTTCCAAGCCCTTCAATATCCATCGCATCTTTAGAAACATGAAATAAAATACGCTGCAAATATTGCGCCCCGCACACGCAAGTCGGGCAACGCCACGCCGCTTCATCTTCCAATCGAATGAGCACAACGGGCGTTTCGGTATTATTTATCGGACAAAAACGTGGGAATTCAATTACTTTTTCCGAGCCATCACGCAGTTCTTCCATTGGTTTTACAATGTAAGGAATCACGTCACCGGCACGCTCCACTAGCACGGTATCGCCGAGTCTAAGGTCTTTACTTTTGATAAAATCTTCATTGTGTAATGAAATAGAAGAAATAATTACACCTGCTAAATGAACCGGTTCAATTTTTGCAACGGGTGTAATGGAACCGATTTTTCCAACTTGATATTCAACATTGATGAGTTTGGAAGTGGCTTGCTTGGCGCGAAATTTGAATGCAATTGCCCAGCGCGGGTGGTGCGAGGTGTAGCCGCTGCGTTCCTGAATTTCCCGGCTGTTGACTTTTACCACCATGCCGTCAATTTCGTAGGCGTAATCTTCCCGTTCGTCTTGCCATTTCTGACAAAAAGCCACGACTTCCTGAATGTTTTTACACAATTTTCGTTCAATCGTCGGCACTTTAAAGCCCAACGTTCCCAGCAAATCCAGACTTTCCCAGTGCGTCGAAAATTGCTTCAACACGTTTTTTCCATCTTTGTCAATTGCATAACCAAGCGTGTAAATAAATGCTTCCAAACCACGCTGCGCCGTTTCTTTGGCATCTTTCGTGCGTAAGCCGCCGGTGGCTGCGTTGCGGGGATTAGCAAAAAGCACTTGTCCAGCTTCGGCTCTTTGGACGTTTATTTTTTTGAAATTATCTTTACGAATCAGGGCTTCGCCGCGCAATTCTATTTTAGAAATTCCATGATGGGAAAAGTTTGCTTGCAATGGAATGGATTTGATAGCACGCGCATTGGCAGTCATTTCTTCGCCCATCACGCCGTTTCCACGCGTCGCAGCCCGCGTGAGGCGGTCATTTTCATACACCAAAGCGATACTTCCGCCGTCAAATTTTGGTTCTACTGTATATTCAATATCGGTACTTTCAGATATTCCCAATAGGCGTTTGAGTTGTTTATCAAAATCAAACAAATCGGCTTCATCATACGAATTACCTAAGGACAACATCGGCGTGAGGTGCGCTACTGCTGGAAAATCGGCGGTTAAATCGGCAGAGACACGCTGAGTAGGGGAGTCGGGCGTAACGAGTTTCGGGTGCTGGGTTTCCAATTGTTCCAGTTTTTTGTACAATTGATCGTATTCGTAATCGCTCACGATGGGGTCGTTGAGGATGTAATAACGCCACTCATGGTAGTTGATGAGGCGGCGGAGTTCGTCCATTTGCTGCGGGGCTTGCGTGCCGCCGAGCATCGTTTCGCCATTCAAATATTTTTTAGAAAGCTCGAAAAAGGTGCGTTGTTCGTCTCTGGAGTACATATTTGATGTGCTGATTTGATAATGTGCTAATTATTTGGCGTAAAGATACGGAAAGGATTGAAACAAAATGTTGGAAATGGAATACTAAAAGTTAGATTTTTTGAATACGCGCCACCTGCACTCAAAGATTTGAAAAACAGTAACACCACCAATATTGGGCATAGTACAAAGTTTTTTAATAAAAATATCTTTGCAGAGATATGATAACTAATTTTTTTTGCGTTAAACTGCTAATCTTAGAAAAGATAGATCGAGTTTAGTGTGAACCTCCAAATATTAGTGTGACGCTTCGATTACAACAACTTGTAATCATTAAACACAATTATATTATGGAAACACAAACAGAAAGAGGTATTGGTTTTGAAGTACGCACGCCCGTGCGCATCACCGTACCCGCAAAGGTCGCCCACAACTTAGACCTGTTCAAAAGAAGCGTTATTTCCCTTGCCGAAAGATTAGGATGCCCCAAATGTGTATCCGGCAGAAATTGCTACTTCCAGTTGGAGAGAGACTTCGTCATTAATGAAGGTGGAAAATTGCAAAGCGAAATTTCCACTTATTTAAGGGATCCTGAGCCGGAACTGAACAAGAGCCGCAACTGCCAGCGTCAACTTCGCCTCCAGTGCGCACCGTAATTTGGAGGGGCTTTTGAAAGCTACGGAAGAATTAGTGGGTAAATTGGGGCATGCTCAATGTATTTCTGGGTTCGACATCAGTTTTGAGCAGTTGATCAATCCGGTCGTGAATCCTGCCAGAGTTTTTGACGTAAGCGCAAATTTCAAAGTGAATGAGTTCAAATTCTCGGTTTAGCAGTATTGCTCCACTGGGGGTTGGTATCACGTATTCGTCGGAGTTGCACGAATTAATTGTAGCCAATCCAGCCCTATTTCCAGTGGTGGAGATTGAACCGCAAACGCTTTTTATGGAGACTCGGAAAGGGAATACCCCTTTCCGGGTTCTTGATGAAGTATTTGAACGCCTCAACTCCTTACCCGGCAAAAAACTCATACACAGCGTAGGCGCGCCCATCGGTGGCACGGTTACGCCCGATGCAGACCAGATTGCGATGCTGAAAGGCGTGGT
>CAZJXN010000237.1:0-5356 GCA_964549655.1 uncultured Saprospiraceae bacterium | reverse complement strand
ACTTAAGTTGTTGTTTGTCTCACATCCGAATAGCAAATTTATTTGATTGTCAGTTCATTACGCGGCAGTCAATGGTCAATTATAAATGGTCAATCACTTACTTACTGCCTACTATATAAATGGCCTCACCCGGTGCTGGTAAATGAAGCGGTTCATTTATTTTTTCTTCTTCTTTTAATTGTTGTGTGATATTGTAAGATTCTGAAAGCGGCTCATCCGATAAATCAAACGTGCCATAGTGCATCGGCACGAGGTGTTTCGCACCCATCTCCTGAAAAGCTTTTTTCTTCCTTTTGCGGATTTCTACTGGTTTGCCATTTCAGCACTTCACTAAACTTTGTTATAAACGGATGCTCATGATTTACAAAACTACCGCTCGCATCCAAAGGGGTTCCTTTCCATTTTTCTGCTGTTAAAATTGTGTTCAAATCCGGGTTAGAAAGATACGTTGTGACCATATATAAACAAAGGGTTAGAACACCAAACGAATTAAAAAAGAACCTTTCGCGATATTAATAGTTGCGGATTTTTATTGTTAAATAATTGAACAATTCAAATACTCTATCTTTCTATCATAGAGATTCCTATTTTGAAAACAAAATTTTCTATTTCAAAATAGGCAAATTATCCAAACGAATTTTATTTTTTCACCCAAAAATCAATATAATCATGGCAAGTACAGTAATTGGATTTTTTAACAACGAATCGGATGCCCGCGAGGCGGTACAGCATCTACAGAATGATGGTATATCGCGTAGCAACATTGATATGTCTACGCCTCATACTGCTTCGGCTACGAATGGTTACGACCGTAATGATACCTCACACAATAGCACCACCAACAACAGTGACACGAGTTGGAATCGCAACAGCGACCGTTCTTCTCAAGATACCACCTCCAATCGGAACGGGAATCAAGAGGACGGCTTTTTTCAACAGATTGGTAATTTTTTTAGCAATCTCTTTGACGACGATACAGAAGCACAGCGCTATAGTGAAATGGGTAAAAACAGTACGCTTGTGACCGTACACGCCAATTCTACGGAAGAAGCGGACCGTGCTGCGGATATTTTGGATGAGTGTGGTGCGGTAAATACCGACCAGCAAACGGATTATAACCATGCTACGGGTACTTTATCTGGTTCTCATAATAGTGCACAGCGTACCAATCAAATGGGCAGTGGCACTATGGGCTATCAGACAGAGCGAAACAGTCGCGTTTTCGACCGTTCGGTAGCACAGGACTCTCGTCTTCGTTCAGAAGGATGGGATAAGGAAGAGAACCAAAGCACGTATGGCAACCAGAAGCCACTGCTATAATTTTCTATTGCAATAAGTAAAAAATGGCAGCTGATTTGATATCGGCTGCCGTTTTTATTATATAAACTTCGGATTTAAAATTATTATACTATTTGCTAATCCTACTAAAATAACAACTATCTAAAAAATATAAAAAAACAGTTGATACAAAACTAAATCGTTTCGTATCAACTGTATAAGCTATTATACTATATAAAATATAGCGTAATTATTACAAGATAAGAATAAGCAAGAGTACGATAATAATGATAGCACCTAAAGAAAGGTAGACGCCACGAGTTACAGCGCGTTCTTGACGCTTCATATCCCGTAACTCTTTTCGTAGTTGCTTCTTCTCGGAGGCACTTAATGTTGACTTATCCATTGCCTTAATTTCCGCTATGCGACGAAGTAAATTTTCAGATTCCGTAGGAGTTGCAGGCATTTCAGTAGGCGTAACAGGTCCCGTTATAGCTAATAATCCTTGTGGATTCATAAAAGTAAATAACGAGCACAACAACAATAGGTAAAGTGTTCTTTTTTTCATGTTAATATTATTTTTGATTTACGTTTTATTTACAAAATAGACTTATTTATTTTATTATCAACACTTAGTTGATCTTTATTAACGTGTTCATTTATATTTACACAAGGAAAAACTACGAATTCGGTATTCAAATTAGTGACTTAAATAGTTGATGGAACGGTTGATTAATTGTTATGTTCAGGCAAGTAGAAAGATTTATACCAAAAATTAAAGTACAAATACTGAAAATTATAGCGGTTGACTTTTAATGAATTAAATATGGATACTTTTTTAATGTTTTTCTACTTCTTCCCTTTTTTCAAGCGCCAACACAGGCGGTCGCTTCCTTTTTTAAGCTGCGTGAAGTTATTTTTTATCAAAATATGGTGCGAAGCGAGGTTGTCTTTTTCGGTTTCAGCGGTTATAGCTTTTACGCCTTTTTGTGCGAATGCCCATTCTATCATGACGCCTACGGCTTCAGTCATGTAGCCATTGCCACGATGCTCCAGATAAGTGCCATAGCCGATTTCGACTTCCCCTTTTTCGTCGGGCGCACCTTTGAAGCACAAATCACCTACCATTCCTTGTTTTTCTTTTAGAATAATCGTCCAAAGCGTGTAAAATAGCGCATTTTTGGCAGGATTGGCGACGGAAGGTAAAATGGCTAACTCTAATGCTTCTTGCAAGTCAGGTGAAATATCGCGTTGCTGTGGCAGCAATCCTAAGTCCGCTTCCAACGAATGGTCATTTTTTATATAGAGCAAAAGTTGCTGATGGCTCAAAGGGGACAGCAAGAGTCGGGGCGTTTCAAGTTGAATGATATTTGATTTTGTTATCATTTGTGCTGCTTTCTTAGTTCGGCGGTAATTTAAAACAATCTGGTAATATTTTTAGTAGAAATGAGTAAGGTTAAGATGGTTCTCAGGGTTATAAAGTTGAATGCCTTTAAAATGAAATCCGCCTAATCCGCGTTCCAATTATTGTTTTGAGTGTGTGTAACGTTGTAATTCATAAACATTCATAAGGGTAACACCTTTCTAAACAAGTCGTTAAATTTACAACTATTGCCAACCAAAGCAAAGGGTAATTGTTAGAAAAAGAAGCTAAAACTTACTTGTCTATTATGAAGAGGAGACGTATTTTATGGATATTATTGGCACTAATTATTATTACTTTTTCGACGATAAGTTGTAATCTGCGCCGCTTTACCGATACCAAAGATAGCACGATTTTTGAGCAATTTGAACAGCGCGCACCCAATTCCGAAAAACCAGAATTGATTCGTTACCGTGCCAAAGGACACACGATGCGCTATTTAAAAGTTGGCTCGGATACCTTGCCTACGCTGGTTTTTATTCATGGCGCGCCGAGTTCACTGAAAGGCTGGGCAAACTTTTATTTGGACACTAACTTCCAGAAAAAATTTCGCATGGTTTCCATTGACCGACCTGGCTATGGGCAGTCTGATTTTGGAGAAGTTGTATTGGATTTGAAAAAGCAGGCGGCACTCATTCAACCTTTATTTGCACAAATTAATAATGGAAAGCCCGTTACGATTATTGGCTCTTCGTATGGCGGTACGATTGCAGCACGACTTTTAATGGATTATCCAGACATTGCTAATAACGCGATTTTGCTCTCTTCGTCTCTTAAGCCCGGCTCAGAAAAGACTTACAAAATCTCTTACCTGTTGAAAACGCCAATCATAAAATACATTTTTCCCAAGTTTCTACGCTTAGCAACGTATGAGAAGTTTTCGCATTTCAAAGAATTAGAAAAAATGACCGATTGGGACAAGATTCGCGTGCCGATTCTCATTATTCAAGGCGATAAAGACGATTTGATTTATCCGGACAACGCCGATTATGCCAAAGAAAAATTGGTGAATTCAACCGTGGAATTAGTCGTGTTACCCGGTCGCGGACACGCGCTACAATTCTCCGAACCGGCTACCGTCAAGCAATTATTTTGGAATTGGAATAAGGCGTTGGAATTAGTGGGACCAAAGGCAGAAGCGAAAGAAAATCAGCATTCACAGAATAGAAACTAATTTTGAAAATTTTGATTCAGCGCTATTACAAGTGTAATCGCTCTTTGCGCTCCAGCAAAATATCGTTACTCTCCACACGTTCTGGGTCAGGCACACAGCAGTCCACGGGACACACCGCTGCGCATTGCGGCTCTTCATGAAACCCCACACATTCTGTACACTTATCGGGTACGATGTAATAATAATCGTTGGAAATTGGCGTATGACTATCCTTTGGTTCCGTTTCCTGTCCACTTTCTAAAATATAGGGTTCATTCACGCCCGTACCATCTGAAATTGCCCATTCCACGCCACCCTCATAAATTGCGTTATTCGGGCATTCCGGTTCGCACGCGCCACAGTTGATACATTCGTCGGTTATCATGATTGCCATAGCAAATTCTTTAGATGCCAGATTTTGAGATGCCAGATGCCAGACTTTTAGATGCCGGACTCCCTGTACACTTAATTTTAGATTATAAAGCAATAACCCTTGCCGCGTGGCAATTGTTCTTAAGCGGCGCAAAAGTAGCCAATTTGATGCAAGTGTTCAAATTGTATGAAGGGTGATTTGTATGATTTTTTTGATTGCTATCATTTAAGCCAGCACTTTGCGCCCTCTGCGACTCTGCGGTTAGCCGCCTACGTCATAGCTTTAGCAACGGCGCAAAAAAAAAGTGCTATGAGCGCTTTGCGTTCTTTGCGAAAAGCTCTGCGAACTCTGCGGTTAAAAAGTGTAGCAAGCGTACCCCAATTACCTCGAAAAATATAAAATTTTGAAAACCCAAAGAACTTCCTATTTTTGTTCGTAGCATAAAGTATGGCGCATTTCAAAAATGTACCACACTTTGGAAAACACCTAAAGCAAAAAACATGAATGCAACTGCGAAATCAACTTTAGTGCCAACGCTCATTATCGGCGCGCTCTTCTTCATTTTCGGCTTCGTCACTTGGCTCAATGGTACCCTCATTCCCTATCTAAAAATCGCTTGCGAACTCAATAATTTTCAATCGCTTTTAGTCGCTTTTGCATTTTACATCTCTTATTTTGTTATGGCACTTCCATCCTCTTGGGTTTTGCAAAAAACGGGTTTGAAAAAAGGAATGATGCTTGGTTTGCTGGTGATGGCGGTCGGTGCATTGATATTTATTCCCGCTGCGAATTCGCGGACGTATGTGTTGTTTCTTACGGGCTTATTTATCATCGGTACTGGACTTTCCTTGTTGCAAACGGCTTCCAATCCATACATTACCATTCTCGGTCCTATTGAAAGCGCTGCTAAGCGAATCAGCATTATGGGCATTTGCAATAAAGTAGCAGGTGTACTCGCGCCGCTTATTTTGGGAGCTATTATTTTGTCAGATGCAGATACCTTGGTTACAGAACTACAACAATTAGATGCCACGGCAAGAGAAGCCCGTTTGAACGAACTCGCCTCCCGCGTGATTGTCCCTTACACCGTTATGGCGCTGGTGTTGATTGGTTTGGCACTGATGATTCG
>CAZJXN010000236.1:0-5373 GCA_964549655.1 uncultured Saprospiraceae bacterium | reverse complement strand
TTAAATGCGGATGTACTGTTTGTAAGTTCTACCAACCTTTGGAAATCAAGCGATGGCGGTAAAACGTGGCACTCCGTGCCCGTTCCACATGGCGACACACATGATATTTGGATCAACCCGAATGATACGCTTGTAATGGTAGAATGTAATGACGGCGGTGCAAATATAAGTACAAATGGTGGCAGAACGTGGTCTACGCAATTTAATCAGCCCACCGCAGAATTATATCAAGTGGAAGTGGACGACCAGTATCCATACTGGCTGTACGCTGGGCAGCAGGACAATTACACGACGATAGCCGTGCCGAGTCTGCCTCCGTACACGGCGCAAGCGGGCGCGAATGCATACATTATGGACACGGGCGGTTGCGAAACGGGTCCAGCCGTGCCCAAGCCGGGGAATCCAAATATTGTTTATTCTAATTGTAAAGGAAATTTTGGCGTGTATAATAAAACGACAGGGCAGGAAATGAATTATTTTGTAGGCGCAGCGAATTTATACGGACATCATCCTAAAGATTTAACCTTTCGATTCCAGCGCGTGGCTCCTATTCATGTGTCGCCGCACAACCCAGACGTGGTTTATCACTGCTCGCAGTACGTACACAAAACGACGGATGATGGCAAAACTTGGGAAATTATTTCGCCTGATTTGACTGCTTTCGACCCAAAAGGACAAACGATTTCCGGCTCGCCTATTACACGCGATATTACAGGAGAAGAATATTACAGCACCATCTATGATATAAATGAATCAAAAATACAAGAAGGTTTAATATGGGTCGGTGCCAATGATGGTCCGATTCACGTCACTCAAAACGCTGGAAAATCTTGGGAAAATGTAACCCCAAAAGACCTGCCAACGGGCGGTCGCGTGGATTGTATAGAACCTTCGCCGCACAAAACTGGCAAAGCATACGCCGCCATTTTGCGCTATCAATTGGGTGATTGGAATCCTTATATTTACAAAACGGAAGATTATGGCAAGTCTTGGATGCGCATAACTACCGGTATTCCAAGTGATTATCCCGTGCGCACGGTGCGTGAAGACCCAGACCGCGAGGGCTTATTATATGCAGGTACAGAATATGGTTTATTTATCTCCTTTGATGATGGTAAAAATTGGCAGTCTTTCCAACAAAATATTCCGGTAACGCCCATTACAGATATAAAAGTACATCAAAAAGATTTAGTGCTGTCCACGATGGGGCGCGGTTTTTGGATTTTAGACGACCTCTCGCCTTTGCATCAAACTATTGAAAACCAGACAGTTGCGATGCTCGTTCCACCACGTGAAACGTATCGGACTCGCCATCGGGGTACAGGTACAAATAGCGTTCCGAGTTATCCATCGCCGAGTGTAATATTCGATTATTATTTAAATAAAGAGGCGCAAAGTGATATAAGTTTAGCTATTTTGGATGGTAGTGGCAAGGTGTTACGTACATTTTCGAGCCAGAATAAGGATAGCGCAGCAAGTGGCGAACGAGGTGAAGTGAGTATGGAAACGGGCTTTGTTAGTGGCGGTTCCGGTTTGATTTTGAATAAACAATCGGGCTTGCACCGCGTTCGTTGGGATATGCGGCACGAGGGAAGTTGGGATGCGAATGTACAACGGTCGGGCGCAGGTGGTCCGATGGTCGCTCCCGGGCAGTATCAGGCGCGGCTGAGTGTGGATGGGCAAGTGCAAACGCAATCTTTTTTCGTAAGAATGGATCCACGTTTAAAAGAAGCAGGGGTAAAATTAGAAGATTTTAGAGCACAAGAAGAATTGACTTTACAAACCCGCGATTTATTATCAGAAGCGAAAGAAATAGCAAATGATATTAAAATACGCAAAACTAAATTAGAAGAAACGATTGAAATTAGTAAAAAACCTAAAGAAATTGAAAAAGCAAAGCAGGAATTGATAATGATTTCCAAAATAGAAGCAGAGCTTGTAATGGAAGAAGGGCGTTATATGATGCCAAAGTTAATGGATCAAATCCAATATTTAAACAGCATGATTAACCAAGCCGACCAACGCCCGGGTAAAGATGCCTTTGAACAATATGAAAAATTAGTGAAGCAACTAAATGTGCTGAAGCAGCAGTGGGAGAAGTTGAATGCTAAAGCGTAAATGTCTGAACCATGATTTATAGGATTTTATGATTAGCTTGATTGGAAAATTTAGTAAAATATAATTACTATGCGCTGCGTCCTCTGCGAAAAATCTTTGCGGTCTCTGCGGTTAAAGATGCTATGGAGTATAAAGAGCTGATGAAAACAAAAGATGCCATTTTTTTATAAACATACCATCCATAACGATGCCGAGCTTGCCATTTGGCGTATCGAAGAATCGGAAGATTGGTTTCGGGAACGCTTGATTTTGAGCAACTTAGAAATTACACAATTAGAAAATATTAAAGGACATCGGCGTTTAGAATGGTTGGCAGTGCGCTATTTGACAAGTCAATTACTCGGTGGGCAATCCGGTGCGATGCTCAAAGATGAATTTGGAAAACCGCATTTATTACATCTTCCATTACATATTTCCGTGAGTCATTCACATGGCTTGGCAGCTACCATTATTTCAAAAACACTTACCGGGATTGATATTCAAAAAATAGTGCCAAAAATTGAGCGTATTGCCAATCGGCTTTTGCGAATCGAAGAACAAGCTGCATTACAGCCAGAAACGCGTATGGAACATCTTCATGTGTATTGGGGCGCAAAGGAAGCGTTATACAAAGCGCATGGCAGACGGGAATTAGACTTCCGGTTGAATATTTTAATTGAATCTTTCCAATTTGATTTAAACATAGGTTATTGCAGAGGGCGTGTAATAAAAGATGATTTTGATGCGTGGTTCGATATTTATTATCAACAAATGGAGGATTATATTTTGGTATATGCGTTAGAGAATTAGACGATATTTAGTCCCTTATTACACACTTTTTTTCTGCAGATTTCGCAGATTTTTAGGTATTTAAGTAATTGAGCATACTTAAATTATAAAATAAATTTAACTTAAATTGTTGATTGTCAATGTATAGCGGGACTGCCAACTTTAAACTGATTACTTACTTAATATCTAATTTACTTGATTATCATTTATTATGCGGTGGTCAATGGTCAATTATAAATGGTCAATCACTTATTTACACCGTTTCCAATTCCTCTTGCGGACTCGAATGCTCCGCATCTTCATCTGAAGCTAAATGATTTAATTCTTCTCGGCGCGTAAGATGTAAATCCGAAATTTTATGCATAACCAAAGTCGCAGTGACGCCCGTGAGAATAGGTCCGATAAGCGCACCGGCGATGGGTACGAGCATCAATACATACAAAACAATGCCCACTCCCAGCGCCACGCCAGCGTATCGTTGCGTGTACTTTCCACTTTCTTTAATACTCAGGTGAAATTGCTCATTATAATTATCTACAATAGCGAAGCCGAGGAAGTAACATTCTATGATAAATTTTAGGGGAGTTTTCAATAAAGCCCAAACGCCCATCATTTCCAATGGAATACCGATGATTGTAATAATAATGGTTTCCATTACAAACGAGTAAATACCTACTTTTAACATTCGAATCTGCGCCTGAACAAAATCTTTGAGTTTAGGGTCGGGCAAGTTGCCGTGCAATACCTCCAGCGTACGCCGACACACATGGAACACAATGACTTCCAACAAAATAAGCATTACATATTTCATGCTTCCGTCAAACAACTCCGCATAGCCTTCCTTGTAAATATCTGTAGCCATACCTGACATGACCATCATCATATTTGAAGAATCTATATGCTGTACTTTGTCTATCCAATCTACAAAAACGCTAAGAAACTTTAAACCCATGACGATGCCCACCAAAATCAAGAAGCGGGACACCCAACCATAATTCCAAAACCCTTCCCAGAGGCGGTGTTGACGTACAAAAAGTGCCGCCGGGCGAAACGTGCGCACCGTGCGGATAAATTGCGGGATAAAATCGGCGAAATTGAATTGCATGATATAAAGCGCAGGTTTTAGGAAATCATTCCACAATTTAAAACAGTTTCCTAAATTAAACAAGAAAACCAGACTAATGAATCGTTTTTGAGGGTAAATTTTTGGCAAACACTCGACTAATGAGTAAATAGGCAGTATTGAGTAGGCAGTTGACAGTCCATCAAGACGTTGACAACTCATCATTTAAATTCTATTTAGTTACAATTTAATGCTACTCAGTTAAAAGTTATGATGAATGTGATTTAGATAACGCTCTGCGCCTCCTTGTCCGCCTATAGAGGATGCGGTTTAAAAAATTGAAGTATTGAGGGGGAAACGCTGTGCTCTTTGCGAAAAATCTTTGCGCCCTCTGCGGTTAAAAAAAATGCTGGGAGTACGATTAGATTTCTGTGGTTAAAATAAAGTGCTTCAGCACTTACTTTTTATTGAAAATTCAAACCCCGTGTGTACCTACCGTTTTTCAAGGAATCTTGAGCTGTTTGCGTGATGGTCAAGCCGGTACGAGCAGCCGTTGCTTTGGAAGAAAATACGCCGCGCCCTTCTGATAAATTGGTGTAAACCGGAATGGTCTGCGCGCTCGTGATGCCCGTATTTGCTTGCGATAAGCGTAAAGATTCCAATAATTCTTCGCCAACGCCCGTAATCAAAATATCAATCGAGTCAAAAATGCGCGTGCGGTCAGAAACGGGCGTAAGATTTGCTTGTAAAAATTTATAAAATTCCTCGCCTTTTGTATCATAAGAAACGCGATTGCTCATGGAATTGTCCGAGCGTGTCAACGCATCAGTGAGCACCCACGTCAAGGTTTTATTTACAAATTCATTGGTGTTGCCCGGCACTGATTCTCGATAATGTAAAATCAATCGAAGGTCAAATAATTTCGCAGCAGGCGCAGCATCCCACGCAAAATTTACAACGCGGTCGTAACCTAGATTTATCGGACTTGGTGGGTTCAATTCACGGGGTTTGATATCTCCCAATATCGTCGTTTCTGCTGTTGCAGGTGCTTGTCCTTCGCCGCGATTGATGAGCAATCGAATTTTTTCGCCCTCTTTTAATTGAAGTTCTGCGGCTCGAATTTTATATAAAATACTGGGCTCTTTTGCAAAAACGCCATCTTTACGTGGATAACCTTCTTGTGCCCCATTCACTCTTTTTAATGTAAAAATTTGATTGTTACTTAATCTTTGTAAATGTACCTGCACTTTTTCAGAATAATATAAAGAATCTGTAATTTGTGCAATTTTTGTTGCATCGCCGCCAGGCTCTAAAAACGCTTTTTCCACCCGAATATAATGCGCCGTATCCTGTCGGGAAAGTAAGCCATAAACCACGGGAACGTCTTTCCACGGGGCTTCTACGTCAAAATCGGTTGAACAAGC
>CAZJXN010000235.1:0-5539 GCA_964549655.1 uncultured Saprospiraceae bacterium | reverse complement strand
TTTCATAATGCCTAAGTTAAGCAAGTTTTTTGTCTCGCTTTTTTAGACCATCTCAATCCTGAAATTGTATGGAGTCGGCAGGGAATGACGGCTGTAGAAATTCAGAAACGGGTGGGCGATGAGCCTTGGCATTTGCTGGTATTGGATACCGTACCGAATTATGTGGACATGGAGCTGCTGCCGCCGTCGGGGCAAAGTGTGGTGTGGCAATATCGGATTATCTATCACTTCAAGGATGAGCGCGTGGGGCTGTGGAGTGATGTGGTGACGATAACGGTGACGGGTTAAACGGTTGGAAAAGACGGGTTGGGATTTGAAAAACTGCCCGTTTTTTCTATTAGAAAAGCCCTGCTATTTGCTATTCGCCACCTACCAAGATGCGACATCCCTTTGTTTAAAAATCAATCTTTTCTTCCCTGCTTTATCGTTTTCTTGTCCGCCAGTTGGCAATCTAACAATTCAATACTAAGTTGATGTGCTAATTTGCTAATCCCACCACTCGGCGAGGACGAGTTACGCTAATTTGCTTTTAATCAGCGACTTACTTAAAAAATAAACTAAACTGATTTTGTACTTATACTTAAAATGTAAAAGTGTGTACCTTTGTGGCAACCTGAACTCATAAACATGAAAAATATTCTGACTGTATTTTTGGCGGCTGCTTTTCTGTGTGGCTGCGGTGATTCCAAAGATCAAAAAAACCTGCCGACACCCGAGCGCATCGCTTTGAATTTGGCGTTGGGTAATCCGAGTAATGCCAAAAATGACCCTACCTCCGAAGAAAATTATTTGATTCAATTACCACAATATAGCCTTTCGTATAGCCGTAGCAAAGGTATTCCAAACTGGGTGAGTTGGCATTTGAGTGAAGACTGGATTGGTAGCACCGCTCGGCAAGAATTTTTTCAGGCATATACCGCGTTGCCTACCGGCTGGTATCAAGTGCAAGCGGATGATTACGCTTTTGTAGCGAATGGTTTTGACCGAGGACATAACTGCCCTTCTGCTGACCGCACGTTGACCGTGGAAGATAACACCGCCACTTTCAACATGATAAATATAATGCCACAAGCGCCAATGCAAAATCAAGGCGTGTGGGCAAATTTGGAAAATTATTGTCGGAAGCTGGTGAATGAAGGGAAGGAATTGTACATTATTTCCGGCAATTATGGCGTGGGCGGCACGAGTAATAAAGGCTACCGCGAGAAACTGGCGAATGGTAAAATCACGGTGCCGCGTCATTTGTGGAAAGTGATTGTGGTGTTGCCATACGGCGAAGATGATGTGAGTCGGATAGATGAAAAAACGCGCGTGATAGCCGTGAGTATTCAAAATAAAGACAGCTTGGGCGACGAGCATTGGGGAGATTATCGCGTGTCGGTCAATGAAATAGAAGCGGCGACGGGGTATGATTTGTTGTCGGTATTGTCCAATAGTATTGAATCGGTGATAGAGGCGGGCGTGGATGAGGAGCAGATTCCTTAGGGGAGGATAGGAGGATGGGAGGATGGGAGGATAGGAGGATGGGAATTTAGAGAGTAGCCTTTTGAAAAATACTGTTTTACAGAATAATGTTAGTAAATATTCTAACTTTACAAATCTGTTATTCTAATACTCATAACTTATTAAATTTCAATTAATTATGTGAATTATGCGAGCGCTTCGCATCCTATCCTCCTATCCTCCCTTCCTCCCTTCCTCCAACTTTAACAAAATTCCTTACCTACAATTCAAATCCTATTCTATATTTGCGCAGGTGAGAATCGCTTTACAACGTAAAAACATCCCATGACGTAAATAGAAAACGTCGAAACGCTACTTGTGTTTGAACTCTCTTATGCGCTATGACAACGCGATTTCCCACGCTTTCGACGATTTGTTCATCAACTCAAATTTGGGAAAACTGTGGATTTATCAGAACCTTTACACCAACTCAAAAGACAATTCGAAAAACTAAAAAACGCAAAATTCTTCACGCTTCGCACACTCGGCACTTCTGCATTGGCTATCGGCAGCCTCGTTTATTGGTTTTCGGATGTTCCTGCTACCTCGTATTTTAGTGCTTCTTTGTTTCCAAGCAAACCGAAAGAAGTCACGATCGGCTCCTTTCCAGTACACATTCCAACGGTGAAATACGGCTTTGCACTCGACACGTTTCAAGTATTTGAAAACAAAATCAGACCGGGACAAATCATTGCGGATATGCTCATGGCGCATCAGGTGGATTATCCTTCGGTTCAGCAAATTGTGACGAATGCAAGAGGAATTTTTAGTGTCAATGAACTCCGTTCAGGCAATTTATTTACCATTCTGACCAAAGACAGCACCAGTCGTGCCGATTACATGGTGTATGAACCGAATAAGTACGAGTACCTGATTTTCCACTTGAAAGATGATTTGAAGGTAGAACGTATCAAGCGCCCGACGACCACGGAGCTAAAAGCCGCTGGAGGTAAAATAGAAGGCTCGCTTTGGCAAGCCATGACGGACGCGGGCATGGGCAACGAACTCGCCGACAAAATGGAAGATGCCTTGCAATGGTCGGTAGATTTTCACCATTTTCAAAAAGGTGATGAATTTAAATTGGTGTACGACCAACATTATGTGGAAGGCAAGGACGCAGGCGTGGGCAGGGTCTACGCCGCTTATTACAAAAGTGAGAAAAAAGAGCACCACGCCATTTATTATGAAGGTGGAAAATATAAAGGTTATTATGATTTGAAGGGTCGCCCGATGCGCAATGCGTTTTTGAAAGCACCGCTACGTGCCTCGCGGATTTCTTCTTATTTTAATTTGCAACGTTTTCATCCAATTTTACGAAGAGTGCGTCCGCATTTTGGAACGGATTATGCAGCACCACATGGTACGCCGATTATGTCCATCGGGGATGGCACTGTTTTGAAAGCTTCTTACACAGGTGGCAATGGCAATTTTGTAAAAATCAGGCACAATAAAACTTATGAATCGCAATATTTGCACATGAGTCGTTTTGCGAAAGGGATTCGTCCGGGTTCGCACGTGAGTCAGGGTCAAGTGATTGGGTATGTGGGTTCTACGGGCTTGGCGACGGGACCGCATGTGTGTTTCCGCTTTTGGATGAATGGCAAACAGGTGAATCATTTAAAATTGAATCTGCCAGACCCCGACCCGCTACCGGCTTCGGAAATGGAGCAGTTTAAAGTCATTCGGGATAAATATCTGGAGCAGTTGACAGCAGCGCAATTACATTCTAAAACGGCGGATAAAGCATTGACTAATCTGTAACTTTTTTTAATAAATTGGATTACATTTATAGCCTCTAATTGTAAAAATTGGAGGCTATAGATTTTTAAAGTAGTCCTTTTTTCCGAACCAATCAAGATTGGTCACTACGTTTGACGATGAAATACATACACCTATCTAAATAGTTGCGATGACCATAGATGAACAACTAATTTCGAGACTGGAACAATTAGCGCGTTTGGAATTATCTGGCGAAGAGAAAACGCGATTGACAGGCGATTTAAATAATATCCTGACGATGGTAGAAAAATTGCAGGAACTGGATACAACTGGCGTAGAGCCATTGATTTATATTAATGAAACCGTCAATGTGCTGCGCGAAGATGAAGTAAAAAATCAGGTAAGCCGCGAAGAAGCCCTCAAAAATGCGCCTAAAAGTGATGGCACGTATTTTAAAGTTCCGAAAGTAATTGATTTGAAATAAAAAGTGGAGAAGGTTGAGGAAGTTGAATAGGTTAAGCTCCACTCAATCTCAACCTTCTAAACCCTATCCACTCTCTTAACTTTAAACCTTGAATATTAAACCTTAAACAATTAGCATGGAGCCAATGATTGCAGTAAAAGACCTCAGAAAGACCTACATCATGGGTGATACGCAAGTAAATGCCTTGCAATCTATTTCGTTGGATATTCGAAAAAATGAATATGTGGCACTGATGGGACCTTCCGGTTCTGGCAAATCCACTTTGATGAATTTACTGGGCTGCTTGGATTCTCCAACTGAGGGTGTCTATTTTTTGAATAGTACCAACGTGAGTACGATGACCGATAGCGAACTGGCAGAGGTGCGGAATAAAGAGATTGGTTTCGTATTTCAGACTTTCAACTTGTTGCCACGCTTGTCGGCGTTGGAAAACGTAGCCTTGCCTTTGGTATATGCCGGCATCAGCAAATCCAAACGCACGGAGCGAGCAGAAGAGGTGTTGCGTTCCGTTGGTTTGGGCGATAGAATGGACCACAAGCCCAATGAATTATCGGGTGGACAGCGACAAAGGGTCGCCATCGCACGCGCGTTGGTCAACAGCCCTTCTATCATTTTGGCGGATGAACCGACGGGTAATTTGGACTCTAAAACTTCTGTGGAAATTATGGGTATTTTGGGTCAATTGCATCAGTTGGGCAACACGATTATTCTGGTCACGCACGAGCCAGACATCGCTGAGTACGCGCACCGCGTGGTACGTATGCGCGACGGTTTAATAGAAAGCGATGTGACAAAAGAAGTGGTGATACACTAATTACGATATTGAGAAATTATTATATTTTTTAAAGCCTCTTTCGGGAGGCTTTTTTTGTTATAAATCTTATCGTTCCTATTAAGTTCTGAGCGTTCGTAATAAGAGTTATAATAAAAGACGTTTTAATTGTTACAAAAAATCATAAATTATAAAAATGGCAACAAAAATTTATACCAAAACCGGCGATACTGGCGAAACCGCGCTGTTTGGCGGAAAACGCCTCCCAAAAAGTCATGTGCGCATCGAAGCGTACGGCACAGTAGATGAGTTGAACTCGTGGATTGGCGTACTGCGAGATTTGACGGATGTGTCCGAAACAAAAGAGTTATTGAAAGCAATTCAAGACCGATTATTTACCTTAGGTTCAAATCTCGCCAGCGACCCGGATAAAGATATGCTCACGCCTGACCTTACTGAAAATGACATCCAACAATTGGAGCGCGCGATAGATGTAATGAATGAAACACTGCCACCTTTGAAAAATTTTATTCTACCGGGTGGGCATACGACCGTTTCGTTTTGTCATGTGGCGCGTTGCGTGTGCAGGCGAGCAGAACGGCAGGTGGTGGCATTATCCTTACACGAGCCGGTAGAAGGATTGATCATTCAGTATTTAAATCGCTTGTCGGATTACTTATTTGTGCTGGCGCGCAAGCTGGCAAAGGATTTGAAGGTGGAGGAAGTGATTTGGCAAACGCGAAGCAAGTAGGCAGCGGGCGGTAGGCGGTAGGCAGTTGCACTTGTTTCTTAACCCTGAAGTAGCTTTAATTACTTACATTTGCAGTATAAAAAGTTAAATACTATTGGATTAAAAAGGAATTATATATAAATATGCGAATATCGGGTTAACCCCGAAGGGGTGATATATTTATAGACAATTGACAATCAACGGGTTTTGAACCCCGACGGGGTGACACATTATACGTAAATAGTGTCACCCCGCTGGGGTTCAAAGTAAATTTTGTCGGTTTTTTTATAAATATGCCACCCCGTCGGGGTTAATTCCATTCATTTGAAGG
>CAZJXN010000234.1:0-5553 GCA_964549655.1 uncultured Saprospiraceae bacterium | reverse complement strand
ATATTAGATAGTTCTGAAATGTAATTTATCTGAAGTCTATCGTCTAAGGTCTAATATCTTAAAAAGTTTTATTTGAGTTGGTATAAACAGTTGGAAAGCGGAGTGCCGTAGGGTTAGCTTCGCTTTCTTTTTTGTAATTGATTTTGAAACCACCCGATGTGCGGCAATCGTATATAAAACCATGAAACTGAAAAGAATATTCATTATTTGTTTCCTCTGGATATTTACTACAAATGTCATTGCACAAGAAACAACTACGGAAGCACCACAAGTGGCCAGTTACGTGAGCTTTACTTATGATAATGATTTTTTTAATGCCACTGACCGTTATTACACACAAGGCATTCGATTAGAATTTAGTTTTCCTTTTCTTAAAAAATCACCGGTTTCCAAATTATTGATTCCATTTCAACAAGATCCTTTCCAACAATACGGGATTGCCTTGCAACAAGATTGTTTCACCCCGCCCAGCATCCGCCGAGATACGATACAGACCGGCGAACGACCTTTTTCTGGAGTCGTATTTTTATCTCATTTTTTAACGTCCACGCAGCCACAACAGCGTCGAAAACTTATTACACAGCTAGACATTGGCATCATCGGTCCATGCGCGAAGTGTAAAGAAGAACAAGAAGGAATCCACAACTGGTTGGATAATATTGAGCCCTTAGGTTGGGAATTTCAATTGGCGAATGATTTAGTGTTGAATTATTCATTACAATTGGAAAAAGGATTATGGTCAAAAAAACATATCGAGTTAGTAGGTTACACAGGATTTAGAGTTGGCACCTTATACGATGACGCTACCGTCGGCACTTTCCTTCGCGCAGGCTGGATGAAGCCTTATTTTGAAAATGCCAAACAAGTAAATAAAAACTTCCAATTTTATACTACTTTAAATGCAAATGTAAGAGCAGTGGGCTATAATGCTACGTTGCAAGGTGGTTTATTTAATCCAAATGATATTTATACATTACAATCAAAAGATGTGAATCGCGCAGTTGTAACAACTTCAATAGGTTTAGCAATGGCTTATAAAAAAGTAGCCCTTGAGTTTGAACGGGTATTTATAACGCCCGAATCCAAAGGCAGAGGTTTACATCATGGTTGGGGACATATTAATATTAAAGTAGGAATTTGATATTTTAATATTGCACAAACTATTTACAAAAATATCGCGAGTAGATATCATAATATCCTAATGTTTACACTCAACCACACACTTCGCCCCACACCGTCCACGCCAGAGCCATGCATTCGATACGCTTCATTCAAAAGGTTTTGCAAACCCGCATTCAATCCTACCCAGTTCATTTGATAACCTGCTTTTAAGTTCAACACATTCCAACTCGGTGTACCGTTTGGATTGATACGATGGTCGGATTTGTCGCCTGCTGCCAAACGGTCTTGTTCACCTGCGTACCACCATTCTACTTGTCCAAACCAACCATCATTGCGGTAGCTCAAAGCCGCGCGCCCATTGAGCGGCGGGATACGGCGCATGGGTTCGTTGCCGGTCGTGTTCTGCCCATACGTGTAAACGAGACTGGTGAAAAGGGAGAGGTGACTCGTGAGGCGAAAATCCGTATCAAATTCCAAGCCTTGTAAATAAGATTCTGCCACATTTTCTTTTTTGTAAACATCTTCACCATTATATTGCGATTGCCCGTTATACGTACTTTTCACGCGGCTGATGAGGTCGTATAATTGCGTGCGATACAGTGAAAGATTGGCAGAAAGAAGCTCCGTTTTTAATTTTCCACCGACTTCAAATGTCAATGTTTTTTCTGGTGACAAACCAGAACTGGGCGTTTCAATGCCAAAATCAAAACTGCCAAACGTACTCACATCATTGATATTCGGTGCGCGAAAGCCCGTATTGACCGATGCTGTGAGCGCAAAAACTGGCGCAAGTGCGTACCGAGCCGAGAGGTTTCCAACCAGCGCAGTCGGATTAATTTCTGTATCGCCAAATGTTCGGTCTTTTATTTGCAAAGCAAAATAATTGAATCGAGCGCCTGCATTGAGGGAGAGTTTATTAAAATCAAAAGTATGGGAAGTGAAAATAGCCGCGTTGTCTGCTTTAGAATCTGCTGGGTACAAGCCGCGTTTAGTAGTAATGGCGTTGGTTTCTATGTTGCGGTCTTGCGCTTTGCTGTCTACTTGGTCGCTATAGAATTCTATCCCAGACACAATTCGCCAGTTGTCGGTTGGTTGAGAAATGATTTCGCCCACCAAGCCAAGCGTATTCACTTCGTCTTCTTCTTCGGTTTGCGTTACGCTATTATTTCTGCGGTATTCTCTGCCTTCTACCAAGTTTTGCCAAGAAGTAGTGACGTTCCATTCTCGAATCCATTTGCTTTCATTTTGAAATTGCAAACGCGCGTACGCCAGTTGCCGCTCTTGCGGATTGAATTGCCAAAATGCGAAACCACGCTGTTTGACTTGGTCATACCGACCCACATCTTGTTGAAAAACGCCGTTGTAAGCTATTGTAAATAAGCCTTTTAAACCAATTTTAAACAAACTTTTGAAATCACCTGACAATTCCGTGTAAGCCGACGGACTTTCTTTTCCCAATCCTTTTCCAGCTACCAAATCCCCAAAATCTTTATAATCGAATCCCGCCAAAAGTGCTACTTTTTTACTGCCCAATTGCAATTCGCCTCTACCCATTTTCTCCATATCCTCGCTCAAATATCTGGCGAAAGCCGCACCGCCAAAGCGTACTTTATCTGCTGAAAATTCCGGCATTCTACTCAACACCTGAATCGCGCCGCCGAGCGCATCGCTGCCGTACAACACCGAACCCGCGCCCCGTACCACCTCGATTTGCTCAATCGTGAACGGATTGACCAGCACAAAATATTGATTCGGACCATAGCGATACGTGGAGTTATTCAAGCGAATACCGTCTAAAAGCAGCAACGTTTGATTGCCTGTCAAGCCTCTTACAAAGGGCGAGCCACTGCCATGATTGGTTTTTTGCACCCACACGCCCGTCGCGCCTATGAGTGCTTCTGGAGCCGTGCGCGAAGCATTTTCTAATATATTTTGTCGGGTAATAATCGTAACTGCCTCTGGCACATCGAATTGTTTCCGTGCATCCCGCTGGGCAGTGATGGTGACTCCCTCATTCAACGATAAAGGAGCTACTTTCAAAACAATCGTTCCTAAATCAGTTTCACCTGCTCCAACCGTGACTTTTTGGCGTATTTTTTCATAACCAATAAAGGAAATTTCTATTGTGTAATCCCCTGTTTTAGAGAGTTCAACAGCAAAATATCCTTCAGCATCATTTACACCCCCCACTTTCGCTTCTTTTACAAAAATATTGGCATTGGCAAGTGGCGTACCGTTCGCTTCCGTAATTTTACCCGTGATGGATTGGGCGAAAATTGCAGTTGAAACTAATAAAAAGTTGAAAACGAGTAAAGTAGCTTTCTGCATGAGTTCAAGGTGTTGGTATAAAAATGCAAAATTAGTAACTACGGTCAGGTGGCAGGGAGTTGATAGGTAAAGTTTGTATTAAGTTTTGGAAAGAGGAGGATAGGAAGATTGGAGGATAAGAGGCGTAAAAGAAAAATTCGATCCGCTTATCCTCCAATCCTCCATTATTCCTACCTTTGTGAAAAATTTGCGACTTTTAATTATGAAACAGCTTTTTAGGTTGCATTTGTTATTTCTAAAGTCTATCATCTAATATCTAAAGTCTAATATAATGTTGAGTATAAATATTTATTTACGTTTTGCACTGATTGCAGTGTCGCTGGTAGGTGGTCTTGTGCTGGCGATTGCGTTTGGATTCTGGTATGCGTTTCCGTTTTTTTTAGTTGGTATTGCCTTGTTGGTGGGTTATTTCTTGCTCGGTACGGTGCAATCGGCAGCATTATTATTACAAGAAACCCGGCTGGATGAAGCGGAGCAACGGCTGAATTTGACTTTTTTTCCAAAATTGCTATATGTTACAAATCGAGCGTATTTTTTCATTTTGAAAGGTACGCTGGCATCGGCGCGACAGAATAGCGAAGAAGCAGAAATGTGGCTAAAAAAAGCGCAAGGCATGAAATTGCCAACCGATAATGAGAAAGCAATGATTGAATTGCAATTGGCAAATATCGCAGCTACAAAAGGTAAATGGCAGCAAGCGCAACTATCTTTTCGCAACCTGAAAACCTTGAAAATAACCGATGCCAATATTAAAGAACAAATGCGGCAGTTTGAAAAAGCACTCGCCCAACGTGGGCAGATGAAAGCGGCGGGCATTCAGGGTAATAATATTCCAATGAAACCGGGCGGCAAGCGCAAGCGACCCAAGATGAGATAAGTTTTAGGATATCTATTTGTCTCTTAAAGGATTACACTATTAAAATAATTTAGCAACTTGAAATCACCAGACCATTTTATACATTTAAAATTTTTATTATATTATAAGCCGTTTGTTCCAATAAAATTTCCGTTGCCGCGAGTGCTTCTTCCAACGCCATCGGGCGATTCAAAATTGAAAAAGCCGCTTGCAAACCTAATTCATTGATTTCTTTTGGATTGGCGGCGAGCGTCCCACACAATGCAATGACAGGAACGCCCAGCGGTTTCGCTTTTTTTGTAATGCCTTTTATCAATTTGCCACGCAAGGTCTGACTATCAATTTTTCCCTCGCCGGTCAGTATTAAATCTATATTTTTCAATTGACTATCAAAATTTGTTAATTCTATGACCGTTTGAATCCCGGGTTTTAAAGTCGCATTTAAAAAAGGCATCGCACCTGCACCTAAGCCTCCTGCTGCGCCCGCGCCGGGAATATTTGCAAAATCTTTTCCAAAATGTGCTTCTAAAATCTTCGCAAAATGTTGTAAACCAGCGTCCAAAGCTATGATTCCCGCATCATCTGCGCCTTTTTGTCGGGCGTAAACGTGCGCTGCGCCGTGCTCGCCGAAAAGCGGATTGTCTACATCGCATAAAACAATTGTGTTAATGTGTTTGTGTATTAATGTGTTAGTGTCAGAAATACGCTGAATTTTAGAAAGATTTTCCCCAACTAACTGGTTCATAATCAATGGTAAATGGTCAATAAACTCGTAGCCAAGTGCACCTGCCATGCCAATTCCTGCGTCATTCGTAGCGCTACCGCCAATGCCGAGTATGATATTTTTTATACCTTTTTGAATGGCATCCTGAATCATCTCCCCTACTCCATACGTGCTGGTTTTCAACGGATTGCGTTCTTCCAGTTTTAATAATTGTAGACCTGCTGCCTGTGCCATTTCCATAAAAGCGGTTTTCCCATCCGCCGAGATGCCATACCCTGCTTCGATTCTGCGAAATAAAGGGTCGTGCACCTGTACGCTCACCCAACGTCCGCCCGTGTGGTGGGTCAAAATTTCAGCCGTCCCCTCTCCTCCATCTGCTAATGGAAAAATGATGGTTTCAATGTTATAATCTGCCTTTTTTACACCGCGCTCCACGGCTTGACACACTTGCAGCGCAGGCAAACCGTCTTTAAAGGAATCACACGCAATAAGAATTTTCATATTGTCCAGAATCAGCATTAAA
>CAZJXN010000233.1:0-5649 GCA_964549655.1 uncultured Saprospiraceae bacterium | reverse complement strand
ACCAAGGTACGGAACAGGTTTGAATACACCAAATCCTTAACTTAACGGGTTTGAAGCGTTGTTCGTGGCATTTTTATAGTTTATCCATTTCTTCGTTTGAAAGTCCAGTTGCTTTTCTAATATCCGAATTTGAAATCCCCATTCCTTTCAGGTTTTTTGCGACCTCCATTTTTCCTCTTTTTATCCAATCCTCCGCATCCGCCATTTTAGTATATTGGTCACTCGCAACATTTCGCAACTGTTTCAAATAGGCTTTATACTCTTTTGCGTCTTTCTCGTTTAGTTTCATTTCATCAAGCCGCTCGCCTGCTTCTTTCAGCCCTTTTGCGGAGAAGTCATTTTTGATTTCGGCGTTTTTGAAAAAGTATATCCACTCATCCAATTTGTCTTTCACTCGGTTGCCGAATTTGCCAACCTTGATGACCCAATATTCTGGGTATATCTCGTGGATACTGTTCTTTTTATATAGTTCTACTTGCTTTTCAGCGAGTGTCAAAATGTCGTTTTTGTGGATGCCTTTGAAAATCGTCGTGCCGTGATAAACGTAGTCTTTCCCTTGTCCCAAGTCAAAATAGGCAATGGTTATCGAAATCACTTTTTTGACTTCGGCGTAGGGCTGCCCTTCTTTGATATGCTCAGTGATGACTTTTGATATGTCATACAGCATCCGATGAAAGTAGTCGTATTCTTTGCTGTTTTGAACTTCGACGATGACTAACTCGCCGTTTGAGAACTCCACAAGCACGTCCACTCGGTTAGATTTGTCGTCTTCCGTTTCCTTGTTGCTTTCGCTGTCAAGGATTTGCTTGATTTTGATTTCTTCGCCGAGCAATTCCGACAGGAAGCCTTCGAGGATGTCGAAGTTGGCTTTGTGGCGAAGCATTTTTTTCATCGCCCAATCGAAGCGGACTAACTTTTTCGCCATTTTATCAAAAATTTGCTGCAAAGATACAAAAACTGCTGTTTTGGGCAGCGGCTATTGTATTTGAAATGCTCTTCTAAACGTAGCTAAATCAATCGGAAGGAATGTGCGCACGCCCATCTAAGATACCCAACTACTCATACCCTTAAAAACGATACCCGATGCTTCTATGAAAAGTAGCAAAGTATATTTAAACTTTCAGCTAATACCAGTATTCAGTTGGCAGTACACAGTTGGCAGTTAGTAATCAATTGATTGACAGAATCTTAAAATATTTTAATACGCAGTTTTAATTTTAGTAGAATGGACTCCTGTTACTTCATAAGGTTAAATGCAATAGGTCATCATCCATGCACAGTCTGGAATAAATCGGGAAATTGGCATCCAAATAGGAGAAAAAAAAGAAAGCCTAAAAAGCAGGGATACTTGCTTTAAAGGCTTCGAGTGTGTTTGTGTCGAAATGAATTACCCGGTAAAGGGAATAAAAAACACTTTAGCGCAAAATTTTTCAGTATAGAAATACGGTAAGTTTATTGGGGCTGAAGAATCGCTTATTTTTAGTTGAATCTGAAATTGCACAGGAGAGGAAGGTATTGTTGTGGACTTTCGTTCTCCCATGCAATGATTGGATGATGTTCATAGTGCCTATAATACTATTGGTGTTATATCTAAATAATTTGAGCATTATAATTTCAATGGAAAAATGGGTTATTAAACGCCGGCTCTTTACTTTTCCAATGAAGTAGTTCCATAGCGTTGACCAATCATATCTCTAAGCTGTTTGCGGGCATAAAAGATGCGGCTTTTCACGGTGCCAACGGGCATATTCATGTGGTCGGCAATCTCGCCATAATGATAGCCTTGGTAGAACATCAAAAACGGTATTTTGTAGTCGTCTGATAGGCTGTCCAAAATAGCAGTTAATTCTTGTTGCATAATCATGGAACCCGCTTGATTACTAACGGCTTTGTTTTCTACGGCGTAAATAAAATCTTCAATTGGCTTCTCTACTCGGTTGCGGGTTTTCATTTTCCGATAGTTGTTGATAAAAGAATTGCGCATGATGGTGGACACCCACGATTTGAAATAAGTACCCGGCTCGAACCGGTGCAGACTGGCATACGCCAACATGGCTGTTTCCTGCATTAGATCCTTTGCATCTTCTCTATTTCTGGTCAATTTCATGGCAAAAGCGAATAACAAATCATGTAATTTATCGAAGGCAATATTAAATTCTAAAGTATTCATAATTAGTGGTTTTATGGCGTTGAATAATAAGGTTCATTCTGTATTACCTAAATGCCGGATCGTTTGCTAATTGGTTGTTTATATTTGGGTTAGAGCCTTTGCAGTAACTTCAGTCGGGTGATTTTCAGTGTAAATAAGTAAGTTGGCAGTTAGCAGTCCCTCAATACGTTGACAATCAAAAACTCAAGTTAAATTTATTTTGTAATTTAAATATGCTCACTTACTTGAGTAACAAAGCAGATTTAAGCGGCCTTTTATTTAAAAATAACTAATTGATTTTCAATGTTATGCCGACTGCCTACTGAAAACTGCCTACTTACTTAAGCTATAATTAACGGGAAGTTGACTTTGGTTTTTTGGAATTTTTCTAAAAATAGATATAACTGTTTTCAAATGGCTTTCAAATATTTCGTCTTTCAATTGGTCCGTTTATAATCAAATTCTTACAGTATAAAAGTACGCTGTTTCTTAGGGATGTGTGTTACACAATTTTTGAAAAGAATTACATAATTCCCACATTCTTGGTTGGGAGGTTCCGTAGGCGCATAAATTCTACCTGTAGTTGTTGTAGCATTTGTGGTTCGCTCATCGCTGACTTTATTGCCGCTTCTTTTAAGGTATTCAGTTCAAAACAAAACTGGTTGATGAGCGGGTAATTCTTATCAAACGGTTGAGCGTTTGCGGGCAGTAGTCCAAGTTTCTTTAGATGATTTGAACTGAATTCGTACGTATGGCGAAGTAGTTCGATGCAAAGCGTAGGATGAATTTTCGAAATCGTTTTCTTTTCTTTCAACTCCAAAAAAATTGATTCCAATATTTCCTCTGCTATCGTTTTATCACCAGTCATTTGGAATATAATTCCATACATCGTAGGTGCATACTTGTGGTACACATATTCCCATATAGATTCGTCGTTTTGGACGATCACGAAAATAGGTTCGGTGTCAGGTAGTTGCTTTTTATAAGAACGCATCTTCATTTAGGCTAATTGGTAAATAAATCTTGCAATATAAAGGTACACGAGCTCAGAGCAATAGCTGTTACACAATTTTTAAAATAAGTTACATGATTCACACATATCCATTTTTGTAATTCATTCATAGCCACTTTTTATCACAGTCAAAATCATTTTGAAACGTCCATCCGGTTTTACATGACTCGACGCGTGCGCAGGGACGATGATAGACTGACCTGTAAGTAGTATATTTAATTTTTGATTAATAAAGAGTTCTACCTTACCGTCAATCACTTGGACGAAGGTATCGAATGGACTTACCTTTTCCGATAGTTCTTCGCCGCTGTCCACGGATATAACACTAACGTTGCCCGTTGATTTTTTTAAAATCGTTTTGATAACCACTGAGTTAGGTACGTATTCGATTATTTCAACGGTGATGTGTGCTTCTCCTTTTTGAAGGCCAACTTGTTGAACACTATGACCGTTTTGTGCTAATTTTTCAATCTCGCTGATGTCCATATTTTTTATTTAATTTGGTTTTTAAGACTTGCGCTTTCCACCGCCCTTGGGGTCAGGTTTTGGCGTAGTAGTTTCGGGAATAGGTTGTTTGTCTGCACTACTTTTACCCTCGTCTTGATAAGCAGATTTCGATCTCACCGCACCTTTGTCCGCTGGCGCTTTCTTTTTATTTTTAGAACCTTTATCCTTACTCATTTTGTATGATTTTACAATAGGGAAGAATTTCCTCTGTACAAAGGTGCGTCCTTTATGGCCGGCAAGTGTTACACAATTCTGGAAAAGAGTTACATGATTCACACTTTTGGTATGCAGCAGTGTGTCTTGCTAAGGGTTTTTGGATCTATAGTTCGCATTGAAATAAGATCAAGCCCTTGTGGCGCAAAATCAAATACGAATGGTTGAAGCCTTCCGATTTTTTAAACTGGAAAACGCTCCATAACGTTTTAGATACTATTTTTGAGAATATCGGCAAAAAATACACCATGCAATTTACCTAAATTTGTGCCGCTTATTGGAGGTGGACTCCTTATTAGCTGGATTAGAATTGAATACAGAGATAGCAGCCTAACTTTCTTTTTCTAAAAAGAGAATAGGAAGATAGAAAGGGGACTTAGACCGAGTGACCAAGTAATAAGCGAACTTCCTTCGGTCGCCGCAGGAGAAGCAAACAACAAACTTTAAACTTTAAACAATAAAAATTATGAAAGAAGGATGGATAATGGTGTTTTCGGCACCAGAACTATTACACGCAAAAGTTGCAGAAGACATCTTAAAGCAAAATGGCATTATAAGCCTCATTGTGAATCAACCCGATTCGATGTTTCCTGCCTTGACGGAAACTCAATTGTACACCACACCCGAAAACGCACAAGCAGCGCTCCAAGTCTTACGGGAAAACGAATTGATAGAGCCGGAAAAGACATTATAAAATGGCAGCCACTGAAAAAGCCATTTTTGCGTCCGGTTGCTTTTGGAGCAAGGAATTTATTTTCTCGCAAGTGCCGGGCGTATCGGCGACGCGTGTAGGCTACACGGGCGGTCATACGGAACATCCGACTTATAAGCAATTGCTCACCAAAACCACTGGACACGCCGAAGCCGTAGAAGTTACATTCGACTCGCATGAAGTTTCCTTTGAGGCTTTGGCACAGTTATTTTTTGAAATCCACGACCCGACGATTGACCGTACCGGCAAAGGTGGACAGTATCGTTCTGCCATTTTTTATGTAGATGAAAAACAAAAAGCAATTGCTGAAAAACTCATTTCCAATTTAAAAACAAAAGGCTTCAAAGTCGTGACCACGCTCGAACCTGTGGATACATTTTGGCAAGCGGAAGATCGTCATCAAAAATATTGTGACGTGCATCACATTACCCCGAAAGAGAGCCGAGTCGTACGATTTTGAAAAATTCAATTAATGTTGCTACATTTAGCTTGCAAAAGTAAATCCATGATGCAACTGGATAATTCTATTCCAAAATTGGTGAAAGCCGCGGTGCAAAGCATTGAGCCGACTGCGACCGTCATCCTCTTTGGCTCTCGTGCGCGTGGGGATTTTCATGCCGAGTCGGATTGGGATTTTTTGGTGCTGTTGGATGAGGTGGATTGGGAAAAGAAAAGAGAAATCCGTAATACTTTGTATGAAATTGAATTAGAAATGGAAGAAGCAATTAGTACGCTTATTGAAGAAAAGGAAGAATGGGAGCGTCATGAAATATTGCTTTTGTATCAAAACGTTCAGAAAGAGGGCATTTTAATTGACTAATATGAAGAATGCTAAAGAAGATTATGCCAAATATCGGATGGAAAGGGCATGGGAAGCTTTGGATGATGCAAAGACAATAGCGGTATCAATGCATTGGAATACCGTAGCTAACCGATTGTATTACGCTTGTTTTTATGCTGCATCTGCTTATTTAATTTTAAATGATGTGACTACTCAGGTAGTTTAAAGTGTTGATATTCAGTTGATTATAATTTAGAATATTTATTAAAAAACCT
>CAZJXN010000232.1:4279-5809 GCA_964549655.1 uncultured Saprospiraceae bacterium | reverse complement strand
AAGAAAATTTATGGCAGGTGCGTTGTCCTCGACGCATCTGCTTTTTTTATTTAATATTAACACCAACAAATTTTTATCTCATGCAAAAAAAATTATTAACATTTTTTATTTATTTAATCATTTTTTTACCGACTGTCTTCGCTCAAACTATCTATTATAATAATCA
Source organism: uncultured Saprospiraceae bacterium (assembly GCA_964549655.1). GTDB lineage: Bacteria > Bacteroidota > Bacteroidia > Chitinophagales > Saprospiraceae > JADJNW01. The sequence continues at coordinate 5,643 of CAZJXN010000232.1, read as the reverse complement.
AAACAACTTTGTTGGTACAATAGATCTCGACGGAGGCTGCTCATACAATCAATTGTTCAAACATACTGGTAATAATGCTTTGGGAGATATTGCTTTTCATCCTAACGGAAAAATGTATGGCACCGGACTCAACGAACTTTATGAAATCAACAATGGGAATTTAATTTTAATAGGAAATTTTTCTGTGGCTATTAATTCTTTGACTTGTGATAACAATGGAATTCTGTACGCTGTAGGACATAGTGGAGTGCTCCAAATCTACGATACAAACACCAATACATTTAAAAGATTGGGAACTATACCATTCGCTGCAGCTGGCGATTTAACTTTTCGGGACGGTAATTTATATATGCTTGACGCAGATAGAAAAGTAATTTTAGTAGATATAAACAATCCAGCGGCAAGTCAAGAGTTTATGACCATTACTCCGGTTGATACTTTAGAGCCATTTTTTAGTATAGTTTCCTTTGCGATAGATTGTGATAGTATTGTTACTTACGCTTTTGGGATTGCAGTTGAACGGGGTGTGGGTATAGTTACAAGAGTCTATTCATTAGATTTCGAGACTAAAACCACCAATTTTATATGCTCTGTTCCCAATGGAGGAATGAACGGTGCCGCCTCCACCCTCGAATTCCTTGCCTCCGACTGTGAGTTGGTCGTTGACCTCGACCTTGATAACAGCAGCGGCGCATTGGTACACGACTTCTTCGTTGACACCACCTGTACTTCCCCCGTCGTACTCACCGATACCGATGTACAGGTGTATGCGCAGGTAGGCGTGGTAGATTCCATGCGCATCCGCTTGTACGAGGGGGTACTTGCGCCCGGGCAGGAGTACCTCGCGCTGGCGGGTGTCACGAGCATCAATGTGAGCGGTAGCGGCACTACGGAGCTACGCTTAGTCAACACTGGCAGTGCTACGCTGGAAGATTTTGAAGCCGCTATCCAAGCCCTGCGCTATGTAAATGATGCGCCCAATGCGGGGGTGCGCAAGATTGGCTTCACGGCTTATGCAGGCGGTGATAGTAGCAAGGTGGCAGTGGCGCACGTGCCTTTTGGTTTTTCCAGTGCCGGTGCAGGGAGCGACACGACGCTTGGGGTGTGTGCAGGGGCTGCGGCTATTGACCTTTTCGCTGCTTTGGGCGGCAGTGCAACGAGCGGCGGCAGTTGGCAGCCGGGCAATGGTATGTTTGATCCGGCTACGGACGTGGCGGGCGGGTATCGCTACATCGTGGCAGGTACTTGTGGGGCGGATACGGCGGTGGTCACGGTACGCTTGTTGCCTACGCCTACGCAAACTATATTGGACACAATCTGCAGCGGTGCGAATTACACTTTTGGCAATCAAAATTTAACGCAAA
>CAZJXN010000232.1:0-4179 GCA_964549655.1 uncultured Saprospiraceae bacterium | reverse complement strand
TATCAAGATACATTACAAACGACAAGTGGTTGTGATAGCATTATCATTTTGAATCTAAGCGTTTTGCAAAGCATTACACAAACTGTAGCGGACACGATTTGCAGCGGTGGAAGTTATACGTTTGGCAATCAAACCTTGACCCAAAGCGGCACATATCAAGATACATTACAAACGGCAAGTGGTTGTGATAGTATTGTCGTTTTGAATTTGAATGTTTTGCAAAGCATTACAAAAAATATTGCCGACACAATTTGCAGCGGCGGAAGTTATACGTTTGGCAATCAAACTTTGACCCAAAGCGGCACATATCAAGATACGTTACAAATGGCAAGTAGTTGTGATAGCATTATCATTTTGAATCTAAGTGTTTTGCAAAACATTACACAAAATATTACCGACACGATTTGCAGCGGCGGAAGTTACACGTTTGGCAATCAAAATTTGACGCAAAGTGGCACGTATCAAGATACATTACAAACGACAAGTGGTTGTGATAGCATTGTCGTTTTGAATCTAAGTGTTTTGCAAAACATTACACAAAATATTACAGATACAATTTGCAGCGGTGCGAATTACACGTTTGGCAATCAAACCTTGACCCAAAGCGGCATTTATCAAGATACATTACAAACGACAAGTGGTTGTAATAGCATTGTGATTTTGAATTTGACGGTCACGCCGAGCCCAACGGTGGACCTCTTCGTCGACGGCAGTCTTTGCGCCGATAGTAGCGTACAGCTTGGTGTGAATGGTGATTTTGAAAACGTTACTTGGAATAATGGCGCTACCACAGATACGATTTCCGTGACTTCGTCTGGTATTTACAGCGTTACCGTTCACAATGGCAGCACTTGCACAGCTACCGATAGTATTTTAATCAATGATTCGACTTTGGAGTTTATAGTTACGACCGTATCACCCACTTGCGACGCGCCTTTTGGCAGTATTACCATAGCAAACCTAAACGGTGGAATGCCGCCTTATTTTTATCAGATTAACAATCAGCCTTTGCAGGAAAATCCGGTTTTTGACAGCTTGACTGCCAATACTTACGAAATAATCGTGGAAGATGCCGCCGGTTGCACTCAATCGAAGACTACAACGATTACCAATACCAATCGGATTGCCCTTACTTTAAGCGCTGATACCAGCATTCAAGCTGGGCAAACCGTCGCTATCCAACTACAAACCAATGCCGCTGCGCCTTTTACTGTGCAATGGACCCCTGATAGCACCTTGAATTGTATCAATTGTACTGCCGTCACCGCTCGTCCTACCCAGTCAACGACTTATGCTGCTACCCTCACCGATGCCAATGGCTGCATGGCTACGGCGCAGATTACGATCAATAGTATAAGGAAAAAAGACGAAGTAAGCTTTGCGCCCAATGCCTTCTCACCCAACGGCGACGGTGTGAATGATTATTTTACGATATTTAGTGGCAATGTAATAAAAAACGTACAAGTGATGCGCGTGTTCGACCGCTGGGGCAACCTCGTGTATCAGCACCAAAACTTCGCGCCTAATGCGGAACAAGTCGGTTGGGACGGCACGTTCAACGGCAAATTAGCAATGCAAGGCGTGTACACCTTTTATGCAATATTGGAATACGAAGATAGTAAAGTAGCGCCCGTTTCGGGCGAAGTGGTTTTAGTAAGATGAATATTTATTTCGTTGAAATAGTATTTGGGACTACCCGAATTCGAGAGAAAATATTGATAGCACGTTAATTTTTTCATTTGGTGGCATCTATTATCTATATTTTAGGTGATAGATGCCATTTTACTAATAATATCATTATGGAAATTAAAAATATTTTCGCTTTTATTTTATTTCTATTTATATTTAACACAAGTTTTTGTCAAAAATTTTGGGATCATACTTTCCTTACGAGTGGCTTTGCTTTCAGCGACCAAGACCGAAGACTTTTTGAGTTTCCTAATCAGGAAGAAATTATTGCAGCAGAAGATAGCAGATATGATTATGAATACAATCTTGTTTTACAAAAGAAGATTGTTATGCTTGGAAAATTTCAAACCAGTGTTGGACTTGGATTTTCAACCTACAATTCTACTTTTTCGAGACCCTATGAGCATTCTGCAATAAATGGAGGAAACGACTTATTTTTAAGATTCATTAGAAGATATACTATTGATAAATTAATATTTCCCATATCAAATACATTGTTTTTAAATAGGAAGCAGAGCATCTTCCTTGAATTTAATATTATACCTGCTTTGGCATTTAGAAAAAGTGTAAAAAGAATATCTGAACGGCATACTAAATGGGAGTTAGAAGTAAACAGTTTAGAATTATATCCCGGCTTAGGCGTAAAATTAAACAAACGGATGTGGGTAACCGCCCAGTATCGTTGGTTATATATTAATAAGCTGGATGAGGTGATTTTCAATCAGACTCTTTTTTATCAAAGAGACCCGGAGTTTTTAAGAAAAAAGTACGATGATTATAATCCTTTTAAGGTATGGTTTACAGTGAGTTATGCGTTGGGTGAGTAAAATAAAAAATATCATGAAAACTATAACCATTTTCTTTTTTCTCTATTTTACCGTTTTATTATCTACTTACTCTTTTTGCCAAAAGTTTTTGGATCATACTTTTATTACAGCCGGTGTTGCTGTGAGTGAACAGGATAGAAGGCTCTTTTATTTCCCCGGTGCAGAAGGTGTGCTGCAAAGAGAAGATAGCAAACGGGATTATGAATACAACTTTAGTTTACAAAAAAACATACTCCGATTTAGTTTATTTCAGATGAGCGCAGGGTTGGGTTATTCTGAGTATACCTCCACTTTTTCTCGACCTTTTGCGCACGCTGCTTTAAATGGAGGATTGACTAGAGAATTAAGGTTTATTAAAAGATATACCATTAACAAATTGATATTTCCAATCTCCAACCACTTATTTTTAGCTAAGAAACAAAGCATCTTTTTAAGTTTTAATATCGTACCAGCTATTGCTTTTAGAAAAAGTGCGAAAGACTTAGATTACAAAAAAAGAGAAACGAAATGGGATTTAGCGTTGAACAGTTTAGCGTTATATCCTGGTTTGGGTGTAAAATTAAACCCTCGGATGTGGGTGACCGCACAGTATCGTTGGCTATATATTAATAAGCTGGATGAGGTGATTTTCAATCAGACCCTTTTTTATCAAAGAGACCCGGAGTTTTTAAGAAAAAAGTACGATGATTATAATCCTTTTAAAGTGTGGTTTACAGTGAGTTATGCGTTGGGTGAGTAAATGCTGATACTACTATTCATCTCTTATATCGCCCGATGCAAAATCCGTTTAATCCACCGCTGCTTTGCCGCAATTGCCCCCACATCCAATAGCCAAGGAAATTGGGTAGAAACGCGTTGCAATAACGTGCGCCGAAAGAACTCTTTTTGCAGGCTACCGTATAATTGTTGGTCGTAGCTTTTTAGAAAGGTGGCATCAAAACGGTTTTGTGCAAAGCATTCTACTACTTTTTGGGCGGCGAGTTTACCACTGAGCATGGCATTACCAATCCCATCGCCGGTGGCGGGGTCTATGAGGGAAGCGGCGTCGCCACAGAGCAGAAAGCGGTCGCCAGAGACCTGAATTTGGTGAGAACCAAAGGGCAAACCGAAACCTTGAATTGTGCCAATCTGGGTACTCGCCGCAAATCGCTCGCGCAGCAGCGGATGCTCCTGAATAAAATCATGGAAAATGGTCTTTAAATTGAGCCGCCTGCTGGAAATATACTTGGAGAGCATTCCAAAACCGACATTGGCTTGATTATCTGGCAAAGGGAATACCCAAAAGTAGCCGGGCAGGTATTTTTTAAGGACGTAAATCTCTGTTTTATTGGCTTGTAAACCTGTTACATTTTGATAGTATACGCGTACTGCGCCGCCGTAGTGATTTAATTCCAATTTGAAATCAGTAAATTGCTTGCGCACCTGGCTATTGGCACCGTCGCAACCGATAACGATGGGTGCAGAAAAGTGTAACGAAGGATTTTGACAAGCAATCGTGATACCTGCTTCATTTCGTGCAATCGTGGTAGGCGTTGTTTCAAGGAACAATTCCGTATCGGTTTCTTTTTGTACCAATTCTACCAACCAGTTATCAAAATCTAATCGGGCGCAAGTGTACGCTTGATTGACCCAATGTAATTCTATCGGTAAATGATTATTTACA
>CAZJXN010000231.1:0-5996 GCA_964549655.1 uncultured Saprospiraceae bacterium | reverse complement strand
TTTGGCGAGGTCGCCCGCCGAACCGAACAAGCCCGCGTGACCGGATATGCCGTTGAGCATGCCTCCGCCCTCGTCGTGTACGTAGCCGTGCAAGAGCGTCTTGCGGAAAAACGTGTCATTTTCGGTAGGGACAATTCTGGAAAGTGGAAAGTATCGCGCCGCATTAAACGTAAGCGTATAAGCACCCAGCGGACGGTAAAAAGTTTTTTTCAAATACGTTTCAAAATCAGTGCCAATAATGGGCGGCAGCATTTTTGGATACAAATAAAACGACAAATCTGAATAAACAAAACCCGGTTTTGCATTCAACGGTGACTTTTCAATACCTTTGTAAATCTCGCGCTCGTAACGGCGATGCAGCCACATATTTTCACTCACTCGAATCGGATAACGCGCAGAAGAGTCTGATTTGAAAGTCCGATTTTTAAATTCGCCCGTATTATTCATCAAGCCATTCCACTTTTTCGACCACGGATATTTGCCATTGCCTTTGAGCGTGCCGCGCCAGAAGGGAATCCACGCCATGAGTTTTGCATTGTGCGCAAGGATGGAGCGCAAGGTTAGTGTGTCTTTATTAGAATTTTTAAAATCGGGATAAATCGAGCCGAGCGGCGCGTCAATATTGAGTTTTCCTTCGCCGTACAAACGCATCACTGCCGGTAAGCTCGTAGAAACTTTCGTAATGGAAGCAAAATCGTGAATATCATCGGTTTGAACCGGCGCTTGGGTTTCGTATGTGTGATTGCCAAAGGTTTTGTGATATACGACTTTATTATCTTTAATCACCATCACTTGCGCGCCCGGATACGCCTGAATATCCAATCCTTCTTGTACAATCGTTTGAATGCCGTCCTCCAATTTTTTAGTGTCAAAACCGACCGAAGCCGCTGGGGCATAGCCCAATCGAAGTCCACCCGGCGAATCCAAGCCGCTTCCCATCCGAAATTGGTCGTTCAAATCCTGCATTAATCTGCCTTTCGCTCCTACTCCACCGAAGATAATTTGCGCTGCTAAGGATTCCGTGAATTCAGTTTGAAATGGTGCAATGATTATACTTTGGGCTTTCGCCAAATTAGGAAGTCGTTGAAAAACATTACTTGTGTCGAAAACAACTGCAAAAGAAGGCACATTTTGTAATAAATTATTTACCTCCGTTACTTGGCTATTAATATTTTGAATGCTTATTATAAAAAGATTATATTTGAATTGTTGCCTTTGCATCCAAGTTTGTAATGAATCGGCTGTCGGCAAAGTCAATGTTTCAACCAACGTATATTTTTTCAAAGTCTGCTCAAATTCACTATTTGATTCTAAACCAACGTTTACGTAAGCAATGCGCAAGGTATCCAATCGTTGAAGCGGAATATGATTGTTTTCATTTTTTAATAAAACCAGCGAGGCTTCTGTTTGCTGATAGATGGTGACCACGCTATCTTGCAGTGTTTGCGCGGCGAGTTGAGTGGTAAAGGTTAATAAGGATATTATAAAAATAAAAAAAGTGGTACGCATTTGTAATTGGGTGTTTTGTAGCACAGCTTTTAAGCTGAACTCGTACTACAACCTTTAGGTTGTTGTTATAAAAATCGGTTTTGCTGCGCAAACTAAAGTTTGCAGCACGAGTACAGTCTGGAAGGCTGTGCTACGTCAAAATTCGCTCGTAAAATGAAATTCCACTTTCGGATGATTTTCCTGCGCCATTTGGAGCGTCCACGCGCTTTCGGCGAGGAACACGAGGTTGCCGTGCTTGTCGTACGAGAGGTCGCGTTTGCGGCGTTCTTTGAATTCTTTTAGCGCTTTATCGTCGTCACAACTCACCCAACACGCTTTGTATAAATTGACCGGTTCATAATCACAAGCCGCGCCGTATTCATGTTCGAGCCGATATTGAATCACATCAAATTGTAGTGCCCCGACCGTCCCGACGATTTTCCGACCATTACTTTCTCTTGTAAAAAGTTGTGCCACGCCTTCATCCATCAATTGTTCCAAACCTTTATTAAACTGCTTGGTTTTCAATGGATTGGTATTATTCACATACCGAAATTGCTCCGGCGAAAAACTTGGAATACCTTTGAAATGTAACTTCTCTCCTTCCGTTACGCTGTCGCCAATTTTAAAATTACCAGAATCATACAAACCCACGACATCGCCTGGAAATGCCTCATCAATGACAGTTTTCTTCTCCGCCATGAAGGAAGTTGGATTGGAAAAGCGCATGGTTTTTCCCTGCCGGACGTGCAGGTAATTTGTGTTGCGCTGGAACACGCCTGAACACACGCGCAGAAAGGCAATACGGTCACGGTGATTCGGGTCCATGTTGGCGTGGATTTTAAAAACAAATCCTGCAAATTTATCTTCTTCTGGTTTCACCAAACGTTCCTCCGTGATGCGCGGCAGCGGCGCAGGCGCAATGTCCACAAAGCAATCGAGCAATTCACGTACGCCAAAGTTATTCACCGCACTTCCAAAAAAGACGGGCGAAATCTTGCCATCCAAATAATCTTCGCGGTTGAATATCGGATATACTTCTTCTATAATATTTACTTCTTCGCGCAACTCTTGTGCGGGACGCTCACCCACGTATTTTTCCAAAATCGGGTCATTCAAATCGGTAATTTCAATTTTATCTTCTTCTTGCTTGCCATGTGGACGAAACAGCACCAACTTTTTTTCATACCGACTATACACACCCTGAAAACGCTGCCCCATGCCTACAGGCCAGCTCAAAGGACAAACTTTCAAACCCAATTTCGCTTCCACTTCATCCAGCAAATCAAATGCGTCTTTCCCCTCGCGGTCGAGTTTATTGATAAAAACGATAATGGGTGTATTGCGCATGCGGCACACGCTCACGAGTTTTTCGGTTTGCGTTTCTACTCCTTTTGCTACGTCAATGACTACAATTACGCTATCTACTGCCGTCAACGTTCGATAGGTATCTTCTGCAAAATCTTGGTGACCCGGCGTGTCTAAAATATTGATTTTCAATCCTCTATATTCAAAAGCCATTACAGAAGTCGCTACCGAAATACCGCGCTGCCGCTCAATTTCCATAAAGTCAGAAGTCGCGCTCTTTTTGATTTTATTGGATTTCACGGCGCCTGCCGTTTGTATCGCACCGCCAAAAAGTAGGAGTTTCTCCGTCAAAGTCGTCTTACCCGCATCGGGGTGACTGATAATGCCAAAGGTTTTTCGTTTATTTAATTCTTCTAAAAAATTCATAAATTGATTTGCTAATTTGCGGATATGCCAATGTGCTGCCCGCAGAACTTGAACAATTATTTAATAGTTATGGTCTAAATTTCAGGCTGCAAAGGTAGGGAATAAATAGGAGGATGGAAGATAAGAGGATGCGTAATTGTCAACGTCCTATTTTCCTATCCTCCCATCTTCCCATCCTCAGTAATATTCTGCTACATAGCGCAGCACTTTTTCCATTTCTACTTTGAGCGCATTGGAGCCAAACGTGAAGTTATTGTGCATGAAGCTGAAAGTCAGCACCTGATTATTTTTTGTCATTACATAACCGCTCAAGCAGTGCACGCCATTGAGGGAGCCGGTTTTTGCGAAAACATAAGGCTTGTTTTTATTGCCGTACCAGTCTTTAATCGTGCCATTTACACCGCCCGTTGCAAAAATACTTAGCAAGCGTTCGGCTGGGATTTCTTGATATAATTTGGCTAAAACTTTCGTGACGGTTCGTGGTGTAAATAAGTTGTAACGCGATAGACCAGAGCCGTCCTCCCACATACAGTCATTCACTAGGCCCTCAAATAATTTTTCATTCGCATATAAAATCGCTTGCTTGGCATTGATAGCACCGAAGAGTTTTTCTGAACAAGCCATCAACAATTGCTCTGCAATGAAATTATCACTATCCTGCATCAGTTTTCGATAAATCGTATCCGTCAGCGGAACCGACAACGTGTACACCCGACGCACTGGCACATATTCTAAATCAATCAAGCGAACGGGACGATGCAGCGTGTCACTCAACAATTCCACAATTAATTCCGGCGAAGACCGAAATGGCACCGTACGCTGAAATGGCACGCCAGACATCGCGCGGTTGTTGTATTCAAATAAGTTAGAATCTATGCGTCTGCGAATATAAGGATACGAGGATTTTAATCTGGAATTATAAGCGGTTCGGTCATCAAAATAAGTTGGATACGCATCAAAACCTGACTTAACCGACTTTCGTTTAAAAATGGCTACGTTGCCGTAAATGGGAAACGACGAGCGTTCTGGTTGAAAATCGTAGTTGTAATTGTCCCACGACCAGCCGGGCGCATAGCGTTCATCTTCAAAATTGTGGGTCGAGAAAAAGAGCTTTTCGGGTCGGTTTTTTAAAAATACCAAAATGGTACTATCGGCTGGTAAATGTGGATTCAAAAAAGTGGGATTTCCCGTTCCCCAAAAAATAAGCGAATCGCCCATCACCATGTAGCGCAAGGCAGGAATCGAGTCGCCAAGCACCGTCCAAGCCGTATAAAACGTAAGAATTTTAGTATTAGAAGCTGGAACATAGCACTTGTCGGCATCATTTTCAAACAAACTCTCCTGTTTGAGCGGGTCAAATAAAGCAAATCCACTAAAGCATCTCTTAAATACAGGCGAGTTGTCAACTAATACCCTCAATCCTTCTTCTTTTAAAACCGGCATCGTATCTACAATCGGCGCGGGTGCTAATTGTGCAAAAAGCGAGGAACATCCTACGCTGCACAGCAACAAGGTCTTAATGATTTTTATTAGCGGCATAAACAATACTTTAGAGATTAAGTCTCCCGTAGATTTCGCAGACAAGTCCAGAAAAATCTGCGGGAGGTAATTTTCAGAAAGCGTTCAAAATAGAGAATTTCTATCAGGGATTCAAAACGTGTACGCAACGTTAACATTTATTTATAATTGGCTTCTTACAATGTCCAACCAGATATTTTCAACTTCCAACCCCATTATCCGTTCCATTCAAAGAACCAAAACGAATCAAATTATGAAAAATGATAAAACGAGACAGGTCATCACACTGCTGTCCATTTTAGGTATGATTGCCATGACGATTATCGCGCAAGTGTCGGATTTGGGTGGCAAACCGATTGATGAATCTTCGGATGAAAGTTTTACACTCATTACACCTGCGGGTTATGCATTCAGCATTTGGGGCTTGATTTACCTGGGATTATTGGGATATGGGATTTATCAGGCGTTGCCCTCACAGCGGGAAAATCCGCGCTTTCGGGATGCATCCGGTTGGGTTATTATTAACGCCATTGCAAATATCATGTGGTATCCGGCGGCGTACTGGCAAAGTTGGAATAATATCGTTGCGAATTTGCTTATTCTCCTTATGCTATTTACGTTGATAAAAATAAATGAAGCACTTGATATGAAACGCACGGCGGTTTCGGCGGGTGAATCGTGGCTGGCGCGTATGCCTTTTGCGCTGTATTTCGGTTGGATTACAGTGGCTACGGCGGTGAGTATTGCAAGTCTGTTGGTGTATAATGATTGGAATGGTGGCGGATTAGCTCCTGATATTTGGGCGGTTATTATTTTGGCGGTGTCGCTGGCGGTCGCTTCTATAGCTTATTTTCAAATTACGAATTTCTCTTATTTATTGGTCATCGCATGGGGATTTGTGGCGATTGCCATTGCCCAGCAAAGCGTTTCTACGATTGTGTATTGGTCGTCGCTCGTCGGCGCAGTCATTGCTTTGGTAGTCGGCGTGGCGGATGGTTTGAGTCATCGAAAGGTGGGAAAAGCAGTAGGCAGTTTGCAGTAGGCAGTTTGCAGTTACACACATAAATCATTACAAAATAGGATTAGGAAATCTTCAAGGTTTTTTAATCCTATTTTCATTTTAACATTAGCATAAAGTCAAAATGACTTAATTTTTTATTTAGAAATTCTCTATCAAGTAATTTTCCAGCCGTACACTTTTAGTTGGGCAAAAAAAATACAAAGTTCTTTGATAAGTTGAGAAAAAGATAGGAGGT
>CAZJXN010000230.1:0-6038 GCA_964549655.1 uncultured Saprospiraceae bacterium | reverse complement strand
AGCCATCAACGGACAGCCCGCACAGATTATCAACACTGGTGGGGTGGATGGCAGCCAATGTGTCAAGTTTATCATTCCGGCAAACGGACCTGCAAACGACGGCATTTGGGCGTACTTCCAACAGACGACTTCCTGCACCGCTGATGCGTTTTACACCATTCCTGCGCCGTGTCTACCACTACTACCTGTATGCGACATCCAAATCACGAGTGCCACGGTGGGCGCTTGCTACTTCGACCCCGCTGACAACACCAGCAAAGCCGAACTCACCGTTTGTGTGACTTGGAAAACGCCGATCAATCAGAACATCGTGGTAGCCATCAACGGACAGCCCGCACAGATTATCAACACTGGTGGGGTGGATGGCAGCCAATGTGTCAAGTTTATCATTCCGGCAAACGGACCTGCAAACGACGGCATTTGGGCGTACTTCCAACAGACGACTTCCTGCACCGCTGATGCGTTTTACACCATTCCTGCGCCGTGTCTACCACTACTACCTGTATGCGACATCCAAATCACGAGTGCCACGGTGGGCGCTTGCTACTTCGACCCTGCGGACAACACCAGCAAAGCCGAATTAGAGGTCTGTGTCCAGTGGAGCAACCGTCCGGGAACGGAAAACATCGTGGTGGTAATAGATGGACCGCCGAAACAAATGAAGCTGATTACGACGACGGATGCCAGTGGCAGCGCGTGTGTCAAGTTTATCATTCCGGCAAACGGTGTCTACAATGCCGGCGTTTGGGTGTACTTCCAGAACACTACTTCCTGTGGTGCCGATATTTCCTACACCGTGCCTGCCCCTTGTCTCCCACTGCCGGTTTGCAATGTCAACATAACCAGCGTAACGGTTGGACAGTGTTATTTCGACCAAAATGACAATAAGAGCAAAGCGGAATTAACGGTGTGTGTAGAATGGAAGGATCGTCCGGGAACGGAGAACATTTATGTTTCTATCAGTGGTTATTATCAAGTCATTAATACAAATGTTACAAATATTAATGGTAGTAATAGTGGCACTGGTAATAAATGTGTGAAGTTTATCATTCCAGCAAATGGCAGCAGTAATAACAACATTTTGGCGAGGTTCCAATATAGCACCATATGTCAAGATGAAAGCAAGTATCACGCTCCTAATTCCTGCAATCAAGCTCCGGTATGCGACCTCAACATCACAAGTGTGAGCGTAAGCAACTGCTACTATGATCCGGCTGCGCTTCGAAGCAAAGCAGAGTTAACGGTGTGTTTAAGCTGGAAGAACCGTCCGAACAATGAAAGAATTTTTATAACCATCAGTGGGCAAAAGGGGATGATTACTCCAAGTTTATCAACGGGTAATGGCTGCGTGAAGTTTACAGTTCCAGCGAATGCCACCACTAATAACAATATCTGGGCGATGTTTGAGTTCACAGCTTCTTGCCAAGATGAAGCGTACTATAACTGTCCGCTGCCTTGCACTTATACACCACCCTCCTGCGCCCTGAAGATTACAAAGACGGAAGTAGGAAACTGCTATTACGACCACGCTGATAATAAGAGCAAAGCGAAACTCAAAATTTGTCTTCAGTGGGACGCTGCACCTGCCAACGAAAAAATAATACTGAAAGTAGGCAACACCACGAACTATATTTATTCTAATGCCAGAAGCGGAGGAATTTGCCTTGAGTACACCGTACTGGCAAATGGTGCGCAAAATATCGAGGTGTGGGCTAAATTTGAAAGCACTTATTCTTGCTTCCAAAAGAAGTATTTCAACGTACCTTATGCCTGCAACACGGGTAATCGGGTCGCAGAATCAACCAACAAGCCGGCAGAAGCCAATGTACAGGCACTTGACTTAGACAAAATCGAATCCACATCGGAGGTAGCTGTAGAAGATGCAACGGAAGAAACAGCAACTTACAACCTGGCGACGACGAGTACCACTGCAACGCACGATCTGCGGGTGTTCCCCAATCCAACCAGCGAAGAACTGTCGGTAGACCTGACCAGCTTCGCGGGCAAGAAGGTACATTTGCAAGTGTTCAACACCGTTGGTCAAGTGATGTACCAGACCACGATTGATGAAGTGATTACCGACAAAGTACAATTGGATGTGCGCAAATACACCAACGATATGTACTTCCTGAAAGTGAATGTGCTAAACGAAGGCACGTACACCCAGAAGTTTGTCGTGAAGCGATAGCGCACTACTGTTCCAGCTGCGTATCCTCTTTGGAGCACTTGGATGCTAAAAACAAAGGCACTGGCCAACTTCGGTTGGTCAGTGTTTTTTTGTAAAAAGCAAAAGGCTTAGTAAACTTTGGAAGTTTACTAATACTAAAATAAAATAAAATGGACGTATATAAATACGCTAAAACTTTGTAAATCAATTAATTATTAACTGCCAACTGCGTACAGCCAACTGCGTACTGGTATAAGCCTTCCTTCGCTTTCCAATTTTATTTACATCTTTTTTAGCATTTCTACTTTTACACCATGTCTTTTTGTATTTTCGTTGCGAAGACAGTAATAAGATAAATTGCTGCTTATTTTTTGTAAAAAAGCTTAATCTAAATTTTTTATAAACCCTACTTTAAAAACTCCACAACATGGATTACAACCAAACCACTTTAGACAGTGACCTAAGCAAGAACTTAGAACTGAGTGCCGCCACCAGAGATTACCTCTTGGAAGTCACTGGATGGACGCGATTTATTGCCATTGTAGGCTTCGTATTTGTAGGATTGATGGTCGTTGGCGCGCTTTTCTTTATGATAGGTGCCAGCTCCGTCGCTATCCCAGGCTTAGGCGTAGGCGTGGGTACTCTTGCTGTGATTTATTTATTGATGGCAGCGCTTTACTTCTTTCCCATTTTGTATTTATTCCGATTCGCTACCAAAACGCGGTACGCTTTGGAGACGATGGACAGCATCGAGTTAGAAGACGGGATGGCAAACCTGAAAGCGCATTTCAAGTTTCTTGGCATTCTCATCATTATCATGCTCGCTTTTTACGCCTTAATGATTGTGGTAGCTCTTTTCACAGGCTTGTCAAGTAGCCTTTTTTAAAATTAGACGGCTACAGCGTGAAAGCGTCCTACGGGTTCCAAACCGTAGGACGCTTCTTGCGCCGAACTCCAATCCTCCCATCTTCCCATCCTCCTCTTTTCAACCCGTCACCGTCACACTCACCACATCACTCCACTGCCCCACGCGCTCGTCCTTCAAGCGGTAGATAGCGCGGTACTGCCACACCGCACTCTGCCCGGAAGCAGGCAGTGGCTCCATATCCGTATAATTGGGTACGGTATCTATTGCCAGAAAATGCCACTTCCCATCGCTGTCTTGCTTCTGAATCTCCAAAGCGCCCATACCCTGCCGTGTCCACACGATTTCGGGATGCCCACCCGCTACTAAGCGTAGAAAGAACACTGGTTTAATGTTATTGGTATCAATAGCCGACATCTCCGCGCCAATAATACCTAAATCACTGCCCTCCGTCTCCAGATAGCTGACATTTGCCTTTATACGGTTGACAATTGACTTAGCACGCTTGAAAACACCCGGTGCAATGGGTGGCGGTAGCATCATCATAGGCGGCATCAATGCCTGGAGGGTAGCTCCGTTGTTCAAACCATCGCGAACAGCATTCCGGTGATCGGTGATCGCATTTTGGTAAGCGCTCGATTGGTTTTTGTACTTAATCAAGGCATCAAAATAAAGCGCACTGCTTTGCATGTCCATTACCTCTTCAGGCGTAACGCCATATTTACTTGCAAGGTTAGGCAACTTGGCAGCAAAGTTATGGAGCCAGGTAGCGCGCTCTTCATCATTAGACGGCAGGTAGTAATCTCTTGCCATGTTCAATAAGATTTTTAAAGATTTATGAATAAAATAATTTACGTTTTTACGTTTACTAAACTTTGGAAGTTTAGTAAACGGGTACTTTAGCCTTTACATCCTTTTCTTCCATTTTTTCACTCCTTTTACAGCCCCGTAAGGCGATGTTACAGTTCCGCAGGGTGGCGTTACAGACCCGCAACCAGGTATTACAACTCCATTTACTCCCGTTGCAGCCCTGCCACCTGAGGTTACAGGATTGCAAGCAGCGGTTACAGGGCTGCAATCTGCCCTTGCAGCCCTGTGAGCGGGGGCTACAGCTCCGCAGCCTGGTGTTGCAGACCTGTAAGCTGGCATTGCAGCTCCATCACTTGAGGTTACAGCCCTGTAAGGTAACATTACAGCCCTGTAAAATCATTTTACAGGCTTGTAACATCCATGCTACCAGCCCAAAAAGTGCTGCAATAGGTGAAAAATGTCAAAAAGGATACGATTACGACCAATCGTAACTAGCGCAAGCCATTTTAGGAATGTGTAAGGAAGTGGCGGAAAACGCCGAAGGCAAGTTTGTGTTGTGTATTGTTTGTCACCGGCGCGATAATTGCTGCGGCGGATTGATTGCAAAAATAATAAACTTTG
The DNA here is from genome assembly GCA_964549655.1 of uncultured Saprospiraceae bacterium. Classification (GTDB taxonomy): domain Bacteria; phylum Bacteroidota; class Bacteroidia; order Chitinophagales; family Saprospiraceae; genus JADJNW01. Next base: position 1,575 of record CAZJXN010000230.1, on the reverse strand, counting down.
CAAAAGGTGCAAAAAAAGAAGGATATCAAATTAATAATTTACGAAAATAAAGATATTTTGTCCAAATTTACTTATTCAGTCTATCTTTATATATTTACCAACTAAAACTGAACGCCCATGCTTACCCAAGAAGCAAAATTGCATCAATTTATTGAAAAACTGGCGGAAGACATCCAAGAACAGAAGTGTGTGCTGCTGATCGGACCGGAGATTGTGCAGATTGACGGCAAGTCCCTCATTCGCCACGTACACGAGGAAGTGCTCAACAATAGTACCGACGATATCCTTTATTACTACGAGCAGGACTCGCTTTTTCTATTTAAGAATGAAGATGCCAAGCTCGATGCCCCGCGCCGAATCAAGAAGATTTATAAAAACCTGCCTTACCAAAGCAATATCTATCGCAAAATCTTGGAAATTCCTTTCCACCTCATTATTTCTTTAAATCCAGATACTTACCTCGCGGATGCGGCTTCCGGCAATCAATATGGTATCCAGCATCATTTTCGCTTTTTTCGTTTCAATGGCGAAGCCAGTGACGAAGTGCCGGAGCCGGATAAGAACTGTCCTTTGATTTACAACCTCTGCGGCTGCGTCAATGAAGACGAATCGCTGATATTGGATTACGAAGATTTATTTTAATTGCTGCGTATCGCGCTGGGTCCCGATGGCTTGCCGAATAACTTGCGTAAGAAATTGAAAGAAGCGCGTTCCTTTCTTTTCCTGGGTTTTGATTTTGAAAAATGGTATTCCCAACTGCTGCTGCAACTCCTCACCGGCGACCGCAAAGGCAGACCCAAATTTGCCCTCAATACCAGCATCGCCGAAAGTGACGCGAAGAATTTCCTGCTGCACCAGTTCCGTATTGAGTTTCTCGGCAACGATGAGGTGGTATTTGAACCTTTGTATGAATTTTGTAAAAATGAAAAGATACTGCGGGAGCTTAAAAAACCGGTTGATATAGATAAAGCCGCCATTCAGCAACTTAAATCCCTGATTGGTGACAACCAAATAGAAAAAACCTTAGAGCAAGTCGAGCGCTTCACCGTTGGCACGGAATTTTATGACTGGGTCATTGCCATCAAACGCCGCTACAAAGAATGGCACGATAAGAAAATGCTTGGCATACTACGCCCTTGGGAAGAAGAGGAGATCAACCGCATCACCGATGACTTTTTGAAACTGACGGATAAGATTTTGAAGTAAATGTACAATTGTCTGAACGATGATTTTTGTGATTTTTGTGATGAGTGTGATTGTTGCGTGTACGGAAAGAGGGTATCATAAAAATCATATTAATCATGGACATCACCGTTCAGACAGTTAGGCGGGTATCATAAAAATCATACGAATCACCGCTATCACAGTTCAGACAGTTAGGCGGGTGTCAAAAAAATCACAATAATCACCGCCATCACCGTTCAGGCTGTCTGAACCGTGATTTATGTGATTTTTGTGATGGGTGTGATTGTTGCGTGTACGGAAAGAGGGTATCATAAAAATCATACGAATCACCGCTATCACAGTTCAGACAGTTAGGCGGGTGTCAAAAAAATCACAATAATCACCGCCATC
>CAZJXN010000229.1:0-6102 GCA_964549655.1 uncultured Saprospiraceae bacterium | reverse complement strand
TTGTCAACGTTTTAAGGGGCTGCTAACTGCCTAGTGAAAACTGTCTACTTACTTATCACCATGAAGTAAAAGAATCCGCAAAAATCCGCTTTATCCGCGTTCCAATACTATCCTGAGTGTGCGCAATGAGCGTTATGATTAAAATAAACATCAGTGGTTAAGATGTATAAATTTTCACAAAAGCTTCTTCGGTCAAATCTTCTATATTACACAATTCATACACGCGTTTTTCCGCAAATTCTCCAGCATACGGATGGTCAAAATTAGCGAAAGTCAAGTCTGTCGGGCGTTCTCGAATGAAATCATTGCCTAATACCAGTCCAATTTTAGCATAATCATTAAAAAAATATTCTTGTAATAAAGGTATAATATTTTCTATAAATACTTGTTTCAAATCATCCAACGTATCAAGATTCAAAAAATAAGCGTGTCCGATGCAATAGTCGCGATCGAGTAATAATTCAATTCGTTGATTAATAATTTCTAATAGTTTGACTAAATTCACTCCTTGTACCACCGATTTATTAGCAGCCGTTGCAATGGTCTGCGGTTCGGGCGCGACTTCTCGGAACGCAAAACGGCGGCGCAAGGCAATATCCAGTGAGTTCACACTGCGGTCAGCAGTATTCATCGTACCAATAAAATACAGATTTGGCGGCACGGCAAAAAACGTTTTGGAATAAGGCAGAACCACGGTGAGTGCCTCGCTGCGTCCCTCGCGCTTGTCGGGCTCAAGCAAAGTCAAGAGTTCACCAAAAATACTGGAGACGTTGCCCCGATTGATTTCATCCACGATGAGTACGTAGCGTTTGCACTTTGCCAAGATTTCGTCCGTGATTTTTGGCAATTCTGCCAATTCCAGCGGCACCCCCGTTTCACTCGTAATTTCAGCTTGCTGCACCTCCTGACGGTACACTTGTTCAAAACCCATTAAGGTTGCAAAAATCGTCAGGTATAATTCTTGCTCGTTGCCGTGCATTGTTTTTTCAATATAATTATCTGCCGCTTCGATGGTTTCCGGCGTGGGGAAACGCTCGTATAATTTTCGCAATTTTGACTTTTCAATCGTAGTCGTAGAAAAAGATAGACCCGGGCGAATGGCTAAATCGCCATTTTTTTTCACCTGTCCCACCAAAATATGTTGGTCATTGGACGTTTCAAAATACTTAAAATCGTCACTTTTTACATATTCTATAAATTTTTTATAAACCTCGTTAAACTTCAATTGCCGCTGCGCTTGTGGTTGTTCCTTTACTAAAGTTTCAAATAAACATTGACGTGCACTTCCACACAAAACACGAAAAATACCGGGCTCGATGGCATACGTGACATTACCCGTCGGCAGCGCTACGGGCTTCAATCCTTCCACAAAATCTTCGTAACTAAACGACTGATGGAACGTGACAAACACTATCTGACCTTTTGTAATATAATCGTCAAACCGGCGACGCAACTCCTGTCGGTCTTCCAACGCCAATTCTTCCAACGAACGATTTTCGATAATGGCAATCGCGTAATTCACAGTTTGATAGGTTTTTCCAGTACCCGGCGGACCATAGAGGATTAAATTTTGAGGCAATTTTGGCAATTCTGGTTCCGCAGTTTGATAGGGCACGATTGGCTCCGCCACGATATCCATTTGACGAATCAACTTAATCAAAGCTTGATATTGTTTTTCGGTCGCTGTGAAATTAGTGCCCGGCAGCCCCGCGTACAATTCCTTGAAAGCCGGATTGCCCATGAGCAAATCGCGTGTAATGGGTTTACTCCAAATATTATAATCTACCGTCAACTTTACACGCACGTTTTCTTCTATGTCTGTCTTAAAAAAAGAGCGTTCTATTTCTGAAATCCCCCACTCGCCTACTTCTGAACCGACCGTCGCCAAGCCGTAGCAGCCTGCTTCTCGCCCACTTTGCCACAGAATGACCTTATCGCCTTCTACAATATCCTGTTTGTGCGAAGTTACTGCAAAAGTCTCCAACGCCTCTGCTCGTAGTGCGTCGCGCAATCGGAATACCTGCGGATTTGCTTGAAATAGCCAGTAGTTTACCATAATTTTAGAGATGCCAGATTTTTAGATGCCAGATGCCAGATTTTTAGATGCCAGACCTCCAACATCAGACTCTTTTTCAAATTTTATATTTGCTCCCTTTAAATCTTAATCTAAATCTTAGCCTCGGTAAGTAGAGCAAATGATACGGGGAAAAGTTTAAATATAGCTAACATTCAACGCATTTTGGGCAATAGGACACTGATTTTTTATGATAATTACGGTTTTTTATGATTCTAAATAATCATAATCCTATCTTAATCATCTTAATGAATCAGTGTCCCAATTATCTCCTCCACTTTCGGAATTTCGCTGCTTCAATTGTTATCTTTCCAAACGATTGTAAAAACCAACACCCACTTTCTAATTATGGCTACTATTGAAACCAAAACAGGTACTCCACTCTCCATTAAATTACCTATTATTATTGTAGGCATTATAGGCATTTTTGCTATTCTTTACATTGGCAGGTCTATTTTTGTACCGCTTGTGTTTGCTACGCTGCTGGCAATTTTAATGAATCCGTTAGTAAATTTTTTATGTAATAAAGGATTGAATAGAATATTAGCCATTACCGTTGTCGTGCTGGCATCTATTGGTTTATTTGTTGCGCTGGTATGGTTTATCTCGTGGCAAGCTACCATGTTTAGTGATACATTTTCAAATATGGAAGGGAAGTTTAAGGAATTGTATCAACAAATTGTAGACTGGGTTTCCCAATCTTTCAAACTGCAGCCAGAGCAAGTAAATGCGTGGTTTAACAAAACGCGTACGCAACTCTCTGAGGGTGCTGGCAACATGGTTGGTCAGACGCTTAGTGTCGTAGGCGGTTTGCTGGCTTTTACACTTTTACTGCCTATTTATGTTTTTTTAATTTTATATTACAAGACATTATTACTTGAATTTATCGCACAGTTATTTGCACATGAAAAACACGCTGTGGTGGTGGAAGTACTGAGTGAGACAAAAACACTTATTCAAAGTTATCTCGTTGGTTTACTGATGGATATGGCGATTGTAGCCACTTTAAATTCTGCTGGATTGTTGATAATCGGGGTACAATATGCCATTTTGATTGGACTTTTGGGCGCTTTACTCAACCTGATTCCTTACATCGGAGGTATCGTAGCGGTTTCTATACCACTCTTGATTGCACTTGCTACGGAAGACGACCCGTCCAGAGCAGTCTTTTCCATATTGATACTTTACAGTGTGGTACAATTGTTGGACAACAACTTTATCGTGCCGCGTATCGTAGCTTCCAAAGTCAAAATCAACGCCTTGGCTTCTATCGTCATCGTGTTGATTGGTGCGGCTTTGTGGGGCATACCGGGTATGTTTTTATCCATTCCGCTTATCGCTATTTTGAAAGTTATTTTTGACCGGGTGGAGCCATTGAAACCTTTTGGATTCCTGCTGGGTGATAATATGCCGCCCGTCACGAAGCAGATTTTTAAAATAGGACGACGACGGAAGAAAGCGAGTTGAAAAAAGTAGGCAGTTTTCGGTGGGCAGTCTATCTCTACATTCACAATCAATACTCTAAATAAAAGCATATTATTAATTAGTTATGCTCGACCACTGGAGTAAGTACGCAGAATTAATTATGAAATAGGTCTAACTTAAGTTATTGTTTGTCAACGCTTTGAGGGACTGCCTACTGCTTACTGAAAACTGCCTACTTCCTCAATCCTCTTCATTCAAATAAATACCATCGTGCGCCAAGCGAATAATTTGCTGTTTGTATAATAAACCAATTGCTTTTTTAAACGTTTTTTTACTCATTTCTAATTGAAGTGTAATGTCTTCCGGTGCGCTATTATCGGTGAGGGGTAGAAAGCCGCCTTGCGCTTTTAATTGGGCTAAAATTTTCCCAGCATTTGGCTCAATGTTTTCATAACCAGACTTTTGCAATTGCACGTCTATCCTATTTTCCTCACGTATTTTTTTGATGTAACCTTTGCGAATATCTCCTAGCTTCACAGGTGCAAACAACTCATTATGATAAATTAATCCTTTATGTAAATGATTGATAATCACATTAAAACCTAAATCTGTCGGCTCCCAAATAAGAAGGTCTATTTCCTGTCCTACTTCTACTGTCAATGCTTCATTATTCAAATATTTGCCCACATTGCCAGATGCGACGAGTCGGTCGGTTTTTTCATCCAGATATAAATAGACGAGGTAGAATTCGCCCTGCACCATTTTTTTCGGCTGCTCGCGGTACGGCACAAAGAGGTCTTTTTCCAAACCCCAATCCAAAAAAGCAGCATAAGGATTGACTGCATTTACTTGCAAATAAGCAAATTGGTGCAAGATAATTTTCGGTTGCTGCGTAGTCGCCACGAGCCGGTCTTCACTGTCTTTGTAAATAAAAACCCGAATTTCGTCTCCCGTCTTTATATCTTTTGGAATGTATTTTCCGGGTAGCAAAACTTCCTGATTTTCTTCATCTGCGAGGTATAAGCCTGACTTGGTTTCGCGGGCTACTTGAAGTGTGTTGTATTGTCCGATTTGAATCATAGTGTAACGGCTGCTTTAGCTGCCGGATAAATGGTTATTTAATTGAATCGCAAAACACCTTTTTCTTGTAACTGCGGCGATGTCCCTTCCAAAGAATCCGTCCGAATAAAACGAAGTTTATTAATATCAAGATTATTATCCAATATAATATTTTTAGCCGTACTTTTAAAAAGGTCAGCACTTGGCACATCCGTCCACTCTAACGTGTATTGATAAGCATCCAGTATTTTATTATTTGAATCGGTTTTGGCTATCAATATATCATGGAAAATATAAAAACCTTCTCCTTGAAACGATAAACCGGAATAACTCGCTTTAAATTGATAAACCGTGAATTTTCCTTTTATCGGTTGAAATGCAGCTTCTATATTAGAATGACCTTCAATCGCATTAATATTTTGTAGCACCGCGTAATTAATATCTGCTTGTTGAGTTTTTGTAATGAATGTATAAATTTTGGATAAGGAATCACCCTGCGCCTTTAAAGTCCATTCCAATAATCGCGGATAAATTAAATTTTTCACTTTTTCTTGCTGATTCAGTGGCTCTATTAAATCATGGTTTAACTTCAACTTTTCCGAAAATTCATGGGTCTCCAATTTTGCGCCCTTTTTACGCCACAATTCCACAATGGCAGCCGTTCGCTCGTTGTTGATTTGATGGTCGTTGGCATTGGTAATGACCAGCAGTGGCGTGTTGGGCTTTTGCTTTTTGGCACTTTGTTGCACCGAAAAACCAAGTCGCAGCGCTTGCGCTAAAGCACGTTTAGCATAGCGGGGATAGCCGTGCGGTACGCCACCTTGTTCCTGTTTCGCTGGATTCCACCAATCATATCCATTAGGCAATACGCGAAATGCATTCATAGCAGCAGCCGTCAGTGGCGGTGGAATCGCCCCATACCCAAACGCCGGAGAAATCAATACTGCCAAGTCAATATCGGTGCGGTTCTGCGCTGCCCAAGCTGTCACCACGCCTCCAACTGACAAGCCCATCATTGTTACGTGTTCGCCCAAGCCTTGTGCGATATCCACCATTTCATCCGCATAAACGGCGAGGTCTTCGGCGGTCAAATTAGCGTGCACATCGGTCATTCGGTTTTTCAACCCATGATACGGCATCGGAGCAATCAAAACATTATAACCTATATCATAGAATTGTTTACCAAATTCAAAAAACTGATAAGGGCAACTCGTGTAGCCATGCACCATTACAATCGTTCGTTCCGTTTTTTGTCCGTGCGTGAGAAGCGTGATTCTACATAATGGATTCAAAGCAACGGAATCCGTAGCAGCTATTTTTTGAATGCGTTGTACGGCTTCCGCATAGTTCTGGGTCGGTTTAGGAGTAGATTTTAAATTGCGAACGTCCCAAGGTTGGAGTAACAATAAAATGATTAACAGCAAAATGCCGATTGTAATAAAAAACCAACGCCAGAAAGTATTTATTTTGGACATTATTTGAATAATTATGTCCAAAGATAATCATCTGAGCCAGAATTCTCAAAATTATAGAATTTATGGAAT
>CAZJXN010000228.1:0-6130 GCA_964549655.1 uncultured Saprospiraceae bacterium | reverse complement strand
GAGCTTAAATTGGGGAATGTAAATTGCGCGATTTGCACGAAACCAATTATTTAATTTTTTCAAAAACCATTTTTACGAAAAAGTTTATTTTTTTTGTTCGTATTTTTTCTAGGATTGATGACCTTTGGTCAGGCAAATGCTATGAATGCAACTCCGATAAGCGAAAAATTAGAGATAGTTACATATCCTGATTGCGGCTGCGGAACATCAATAACAGAAGACGAAGTTACTTGCACCGCCAAACTAACATACAGTTCAGATGGCTCTTTTACTATTACAATAGAATGTACTGTTACAATAAAGTAAAATACATACTTCACTTTAAATGTTAGTTTAATTGCGATATCGAAGTTGGTAATACATGAAGAATTACTTTGTGTATTACCCTTTTTTCTTGTCTAAATACTTTTTAAGTTTTGAATAAATATAAAGTATTATTTAACTCGCCAAAATTAAATTTGTATGTGGAAGTTATTAGTTATTTTTTTTATAATCTGCTTTGACTTAGGGAGTGCACAAAACTGCTATAAAATTACCTACTCTTCTAATGATAAGATTCACCAAAATTCTATATTAAAAGTAAGTAATTCAGAAAGCAGTTATGAATTAACGTACAAAATAAGTGATAATGATAATCAAGTTAAGAAGCAAAAACCTACTAATTCCTTAACGGGTACTATTATTCCATTTGAAATATTGTATAACAAACAATCTAATGACGAGTACTATTTTGAGGGAGCAATTAAAGACGGAGACAGGGCATTTTACACTGAAAAGAAAAATGCAGCTAAATGGTCTCTTACGGATGAGTACAAAGAGGTACTTGGCTACCCATGCAGAAAAGCAGTGCGACAAAATACTACGCACAAGATTGTAGCATGGTTTACGAATACAATTGGAGTAATTGGCGGACCCCTAAGGGTTCAGGGGTTGCCGGGATTGGTGTTGGAATATGGATATAAGCGATTAGAAGCTGACAAATTTGAATTACATCTTACCCCAGTAATAATAGAAAAAATATCTGAAAGTGCCATCCAAAGACCTTCACCCAAAGCTGTTCAAATGAGTTTTGATGATTATCTCACAGAGCAGTTGTATTTTTATGACAAAGGAATGTACAGAATGCTTAAGTCAGCGGATACTAAAAATTTCAATTATGCCGATTCTCCCGAAAATTAAAAGAGGCATTTTTAATTTTTACAATAATTTGGATACCTATCACCAAAGGATTTTTACAAACGAAATTTTGAAGTACTTACAAATTAAAGCGTTTAGCATTGGCATTTTCCTTTTTTTTATTGGAACACAAGATATTAATAGTCAAACCCTTCTAAAGGGGGTTGTCAGAGACCAAATGGATGTAACGCTTCCCTCCGCTACGGTAGAATTACGTACACTTAGTGATTCTCTAGTAGCTTATTATATCACAAATCAAAATGGGCAATATATTCTTAATGTTCATAAGATAGGTAATTATAAACTAAAAGCCAGCTTTGTTGGGTATAAGATGTACGAGGTATTTGTGTATGTGTTGAGCAATGCTAACGATACAACTGAACACAACATTATTTTAGAGTCCAATACAACTACGCTAAAAGAAGTAGAAGTAGTAGCAAGGAGAAAAGCAATTATAATTACTAATGATTCTATCATTTATAACCCTAGTAGCTTTACACAGGTGCAAGATAAGTCACTCACCCAAGTTTTAGAGCGACTACCCGGTGTAAAGGTAAAAGAAGGCAAAATTTATGTAAATAATGAACCCATAGATGAACTGTTAATAAATGGCAAAAATGTAAGCGACAATCAAACGGCACTTACTCAGAGTATTGACCCAGTCGTTGTAAGTGGAATTAAGTTTAAAAAAATAAAAGACGATATATTTGGAGGGAGCAAAAATATACTAGATATAACGTTAGAAGAAAACTTAAATACTAACTTGTTTGGAAAGCTCGACGCAGGGATGAGCCTAAATAATGATAAGATACTACCCGATGGTTTTGTAAACGCATTTTCTTTGAAGAAGAAACTTAGGGTTCACTTTCTGGAAACATATGATAAAATTGGATTAAATAATATTAGTGATGAAAACTTAAAATTATTTGATGAGGAAACATTTGAAAAGAGATATGACCTGCAGTCGAGTTACAGCGTAGATAAATTTGGAGCGCAAGGGGCAGATTTGCCAAGATTTGCAGCACATGAAAAAAATAGTGGTGGATTCGCAACTGTGTTTGAGCCTAATAATAAATTAGAAATCCGTAGTAATTTATATCATGGATTTAAAAAAGAAACGGGTATAAACGCGTTCATTCAAGACTATATTGGTGTGGATAGAAGAAATATGGAAGACCAAATCGAAACCTTGGATAACAAATTTTTGAAAGCCCAATTCCATTCTAAGTATGTATGGAGTGATAGCACTAAAGCGACTGTTAAATTCTTTTACAAGCGTTCTTCTACGCACAGAGAACTTAACAATAAATGGAGCGCTTCAAATATTGATACTTTATCATTTGATTATAGAGATAATCAAGAAAATAATTATTGGATACCTAGTTTTACCTTTAATCATCGCTGGAAAAAATATGGTTTGGATGTTGCTTCAAAAGGAGAGTGGCTGCGGCGAGGCGAATCCCAAAAAACATTAAAAATATCTGAACCAATAGACTATCCATTATTGAAGGGGATATTTGCCTATGATAAAATCCATCTATCTCAAAATCAAATTGTGAATGCACTAAAGCTGAGTTCTTCCGCCACATTCAGTCTTTTTGATTCTATCAATGTATTCAGAGTAGGGTTCGCGCATTATTACAGCACAAACACTATTTTACAAGGAACATTTGATGCTCAACACAATAAAATATATAACGATTTTTTTAAAAATGATAAATATATTTTATCATATGATGTGTATGCTCCGTTTGTCTCTTTTAATTACCGCTACAAAAAAATAGATGTCAGCATGTCGCTAAAACGCCACTATTACGACTGGCATGATGTGCGCTTTAAAACCAAGATTTTCAATGAGTGGAATAGCAAAATTCAATATCAATATGGTATGTTCAGGGTCATTACCATTAAATACGAACTACTTCCTGAGATACCCACTACTTTTGAAATAATGGATGAATATCGCTTGATTTACTGGAACCAGTATGCGATTGGTAGTAGTCAACTGAATGTTGTTCCTGCTGCGGTATTCAGTGCGGCTATTCTCCATACCATACCGCAGAGTGGTATTACTTTACTTGGTATATATATAAGTGGAACTTCAAAAAATAATGATACCTACGATTTTACTCAAAATCCATTTTATAATATCAAACAAGAAAATCAACTTCGTTCAAATTACGAAATATTTCAGGTAGAACCGTCCTTGCCTATCGGAGGTAATCTGTCATTAGATTTTGGCTACTATTATCAAAAAAATAACAGCGAAAACTTAATCAAAGATATCGGTATTTACAAATTTTCTTTGAACAGGCATGAGGCTTCCATGAAACTCTCCTCCTTATTTGTTAAACAAGTATTCAACTTTAATACAAGTTTTAATTATTTACTAGAAAAATATAGCACCTCTTTGAATCAATCAAACTTGACATCACAAATAATAAAGTACAATATCAACCTTCGCACTGCTTTTTTTAATAAGAAAGTTACCTTGGATTTGAACTGGTCAAAATTTTTGACTTTGAAAGGTATTGCCAATAATGTGGATAATATAAACTTCGAAATAATTTGGCATCCAAAGAAAAGTAATACTTCATTCGGTTATTCAATCAATAATGCTTTAAACATTTCTAAGAATAGATTTTATAATTATTATGAATGGGGAAATTCAGAAACGTCAAACAGCGTTTTTGGAATGTTTCAAAGGCTACAAGTATTGATGAAGCTCTACTAATACCGTTAGCTAAAAAGCTGGACAGTAAGTAGACTGCCTCAAATATTTAGAAAAGGAATAAAAATTAGTAAATTAAAATCAACTTACTTTTATCCTGTGTTCCTATTTTGGGTCCAATTGTAGGGCTTCTCTCTTTCCTTCATTTTACCCATCGTAACAACGATAAAATCTCCCCTTCCTTTTGTGACCTTATTTAAAATTGCTTATCTTGTAAACGTTGTTCAACACTACTATACAAAAGAAACAAAACCCATAGCCATGACCCAAAAAAATAATCATCAACGGCTTTCGTACTCAGCAATCCAAGCAACAGAAGTAATATGGATACTACGGATAATGGAGAGAATGAAAATAAAAAATAATAATCGGTAATAATCGGAAATGTATTTTTATTTTATTTTGAAAGAGATTAAATTGGGGAATGTAAATTGCGCGATTTGCACGAAACCAATTTTTTAATTTTTTCAAGTTGTTTAAAGTTTATTTTTTACTTTAAATAACTTCAAAGCTTAATCTTATTATTATGAAGCAAAAACTATTATTAACAGCTTACGTTTCTATCATTATTTTAATCGGAATTGCTTGCAGCCGTCAAGAAATAACGACAGATATCGAAACTTCGGTGCTTTCTGATGCGCAGTTGGAGAAAATAACTGCTGCCAATCAAATTGGTCTGCGTCACAACCAAGCACTAGACTATTTAGCTTCCCATTGTGATTTATTTACCGTAACTAATGAACAAAAATTTCAGATTATTTCGGATTTCTTTGTTTCAATTTCAAACACAGATAAGCAAAAAACGGAGTGGATGGAGGCTAAAAAGCGAGGATGTTCAGATTGTAATTTTACTTATAATAGCATATCCGAGTGGGTCAATGCAAACAAAAGTAAACTTTCAGAAATTGAAATTGGGTACATTCTCCAAATGGAAAAGGCTTTAGATATTTACAATAGTGATGGGATTGAAAAACTCATAGATGCACTACAGGTTTTAGAGAAAACGATGGTGACTGATGCTAAATTAACTCACCCAAGTATGCTTCTTGGTACATCAGCCATTTTACGTCACAGCATTCAATATTGGCATGATGCTTATTCCAATCCTAAGCATCTTTACTATGATGTGGTAAATCACGATGTTGTTCCTAGAAATATTTGCACCTACTGTCTAAGGGTGGCTATTGTTGACGCTTTTGCTTATTCAGATTGTTTATCTAATGGACACTTTGGTACTTGGGAAGTAGCAAATAACGTCTGCACAGGTCAAGGGGCTTATAGTTCTGCTATACACTATTAGATTAGACCATATTTCATTAATGGATTAGAGTAGTGTGTCAGAAAATACAGACTGCTCTAATTTATTTATATCTACACAAAAATCATTTTACAATGAAAGTCTTATTTTTTGTAATGATCTTCTCTATTATATATTTTGTTCCAAAACTACCCGCCCAAAATGCAAATTTTGAGGGGGTTATTAAATACATTCCGTTGAATCCAGCGGGTGTTGCAGGAGATACGCTGATCATATATTTTGGTAAGCAAAAAATTCGGACAACGAGAATGGGCACATTGGCGGAAAAATTTGGTGGCGTGACGGAGGAAATTACTGATTTTGCGACAGCGCCGAATCAAACTTTTGTGTATTATGGTGCAAGGAAAGAGCAACAGGTCATTCAGAGTACGAAGAGTGGTATTGACTCGGTGGTAACTTATTCGGATTCCAATAAAGTCATCCTCGGTTTTAATTGTGTCAAGTCGGATATATTTTTTGGGACAAGCGCGTACATGGGTACGCACCGAATAGTTGATGTGGTTTGGTCAGCACCACGTCTGCCGTATTTAGCACCGTCCACTGCCTTTACATCTCCTTGGCATCCTGATAATTCTTCTGGGGGTATCCCGCTACTATACATGCGAATGGTCTACTCGGAACTGATGGATGGCTCCCAACGTGTCACATCTACTAATATGATTGCTTGTGAGGTAATAGCTCGTTCGCTACCCGATAGCATTTTTATCATTCCTTAGTGTCTTCCGAAAACAATTGCCAATTTTCAAAAATGGTATGGCGAATAAAACCATGCCTCCGTTAAATATCTCAACAAGAGTATGCTTCTGCAAAAAACCTCGCTCTCTTTTCCCTATGCTCACCGCAACTTGACTTCTCATTTCTAACTTTCCTTCATTTTGCCATCACAACAACAATAAAATCTCCCC
>CAZJXN010000227.1:0-6138 GCA_964549655.1 uncultured Saprospiraceae bacterium | reverse complement strand
AATGTAACTGTTTCAGATGCAGCAGGTTGTACAGCCATTGATTCTATAATAGTAACTGAACCCACGCCAATCGTAGTAACAAGTACCGCTCAAAGTCCAAACTGTACAAAAGATAAAACTGGTAGTATCAGCATTGATAATATTAGCGGTGGTGCCGCGCCTTTTGAAGTCTCACTCGACGGCAAATCGTATCGGGCAGTGAATAACTTTCCGTACCAACTAAATGGATTGGCAGCAGGTAATTACACGGTGTTTGTACGTGATGCAAATGATTGTGAAACACAAATTGAAACGACTATCGTAGCCCCTTCTGAGCCGCAGTTGGATTTAGGACCAGATATCACTGTAAAATTAGGCGATAGCACGGTGTTAGAAGGACTTGCCAATTTTACACCCACCAATATTGACTGGCGACCGGATACGTTTTTGACTTTACCCAATGCTTTGCGAACCATTATAACACCTACAGAGACAATTTCATACACATTGACAATTTCTGACACATCTGGTTGTAAAGCGAGTGACCAAATCACGGTTTTCTTGAATCGGGCGCGCGGCATTTTTATTCCAACCGCTTTTACGCCAAACGGTGACGGCTCGAATGACTTATTTATTATCAATGGTGGCAATGATGTAAAAAAGATTAAGGAATTCCGCATTTTCGACCGCTGGGGTAATTTGATGTTTCACCGAAGCGAAGCATTACCAAACGATCCGCAGTTTGGTTGGGACGGTACATTCAATGGCAAAAAAGTAAATATCGGTGTATATGTTTATTATGCAAAAATCGAATTTATTGACGGACTGGTGGAGGTTTTTCAGGGAGATGTAGCGGTGGTGCGGTAAATGAAGGCAAGAAGAGCAAGGCGAATAACCAATCGGCTTAAGTGCCTGAAATTCAAGGCTTTTGACCCTGCCAGAACAACAAAACGATACGCAACTGCAACGCAGCGTGAATGAAATAATGGCTAAATTTAAAAAAAGTCAACATTTTATTTGGTTCCTTTCGGAAAGACGCATATATTTGTGGCATCAATACTGAATTCAGGTTTTACATTTTTATAAATTACAACCCCATGTTACCAAATTACGCTACATTCAATATTTTATCGTTATCCTTTTATTTTACTGTTTCCAACCGAACGCTTCCGATAAAACGCATCCACCACCAAGTCTACCTAAAGTAATTCCTGCTCTATAACTGCTGTTGTCATCTCGGCAATTGATTGATTAATGGCAGCTACTGGTATCACTAATCGTGTAGACCCGTTAACACTTTTTAATTATACTAAACTCTTAACCATGAAACGATCCCAAATTCAATTATTTAAATTCTATGATTATCCTGTAAAGCAGCATTATCAAATTGCTATCTTCTAATCTTTATTATTGCATTCTAATCATGTTGAGATAAAATCTCATTAAACAAATAGTTTATTTGTAAAGAATCTTAGCCAACCATCCATAGCAACTTCTACCATTTAATAATTTGCAACTATAGAAAGATGCAGTCTTTTCCTGCGCTACCTTCTCTTGGGAGAGATAGGAGTTATTCATCAATGAAAAGCCAATTCTTGCAATCTTTTCTACCTAAACTACTTTGAAATAAGTATTTATATTTTTATAATTTATATAATTAAACCTCTTAAAATCAATTTTTTATGAAAAAGGTATTATTAACCTGTTTGAGGAGATGCAAGTTGATTGCATTTCTATTATTGCTTTTTAGTGCCACCGATCTTTTGGGGGGAAGTGGGACGATCACGCCTGCGCCGTCCAATACTGCGGGTATTCGTGGGTTGATGAATTTTACGGTCAACTTTCGGTATGTACCGACGGCTGCCGATGTAACCGCCATGCAGAATGCCATTCGGGTGGCTAACGACGCTATTTGCGATGCGACGGATGGTCAAATTGTATTTGGTACGGTTAGAATTACTTCCGGTTCCGTCAATGAAGCACAAGCGGATATTTGGGTATTGCAAGACCCAGGTCGCTCTGGCGTTAGCTTTTGGTCGGATGGAAGTGGCTTTGGACGAGCCGGAGCGCATGTCGCTCTTTTCAGCAATGGGATCGAGGGTCGGGTCATTGCGCATGAATTAGGTCACTTAGCTTTTGGTATCGGAGATGAATATGACGAACAATGCCGCTGGGGAGGACCTTGTGGCATCGGTCCTGCTTTTGATGCAGCCAACATCACCGATCGTAATAACACCATTATGGCGGATCATAATGCGATGTCGGAACTAAGTGTACCCGGTAATCACGATCCGCTGGTAGGCAATGGCAGTGGATGCCCAACAGTAGAAACTTGTCCTGGAACGGGACTCTGTGCAGGCGGTGATTGCGTGGGTTTTAACAGTACTACGAACCGATATGAAGCAAGCCAAAACACTTTACTGAATGGCGGCTTATCCGATTGGAGTGTGCTTCGGCGCAATTATATGGCTTTGGGCATCACGATTCCTACGTTACCGGTAGCAGCAGTGCCTACTTCTTGTAGGACCTTTCTTACCATTAACACGCAAGTACAGGGTTCCAGTTTAGTCGTTTTGGTGCTGGACCGCTCCGGCAGTATGGCGATTCGAGACGTGGGCGAAAGCAGTAGAATGGAATTTGCGCAGGCAGCCAGTCGAGCCTTTATAGACCTCCAGCAGAATAAAAATATTGATTTGGGTATTGTGCAATTTAGCACTACCGCTGCTACCCTAAGAGCCGTTGGAGACCTGACCGCAGGAAATGCCACTGCTTTTAAAACAGCTATCAACACCCTCACCCCAAGCGGTTCTACGGCTATCGGTGATGGTTTAATCGAGGCAAGAGTGCAATTACAAATAGCACAAGCGGTCGCTGCTGCAAGTGGTCAGACCTTGACGAATCCAACGGTTTTTCTTTTATCTGACGGACAAAATAATGTAGGTGCCGACCCAGACGCAGTCGCCAATAATCTGATCGCTGCGGGTATCACGATTCATTCTATTCCGGTGGGAAATGGTGCTGATATTGATTTGTTGGCAGACTTGGCCTCAGAGTCTGGCGGTGTCATGTTGCCCGCTTATTCTGATGATATGATTCCGGCTATTTATGCTGAATTAGCGGCTCGGCATCAAGGTTATAGTTTGATCAATAGTGAAGTCAGGTTGGAGTTATTTGGGAATGGAGAATTTCCGATAGAAACGATGGTCACCGATCTTCCGGTAGAAGCCAACTCGGGTCCACTCACTATTTTCTTAGGACTCAAGCACGTCACCGGTCGAAATATTGAAAGTAAAAACATTGGAAAAGAAGTATATCTCCTTGCACCAGACGGGAGTTTTATTTCACCTAATCAACTCCGCGTGCAGGAAGATGCTTTTTATCGCATTATTACGCTACCCAATCCGCAAGCGGGTCAGTACACTTTATATGTAACCAACACCCAGTTAGTTGCACCGGAGTTGAACATTGTAAGTTTTGTAGAAAATCCTGCACCTGACCTGTATGTGGATGCGATTCCAAGCGTATTGACCGCACCAGATACAGTCTCCATTTCTGCTTCCACTACTTTTCTTACCACTTTATATGATCCCAATATTAAATATAAAGGAATCGTCATCCGTCCTGATAGTTCCACGGTTCCTATCAATTTAGAATTGGATACCCGCACTGGAACGGTTACTGCTGATTTTAATGATTTTAATGGCGGCGGCACTTACAAAGTCGTGGTGCAAGCGACCGTTCCTACGGGTGCAGATTTGCTGCCCGGCGAGTCTATTTTTCCAACGCCGAGTGAATTCACGCCTACGGTCAACCCTTTTATTCGAGTTGCTTCCACTTCTTTCACTTTATTTAGAGCTGGCGAATGCCGCGCTTGTGCACCTACGAATCGCGATTGTGATGGTGATGGCATCCCTAATGAGCGAGAAGATGCCTTCCCAAATCAAGACGTAGATGGCGATGGCTTGCCCAACCGATGCGACGAAGATAGCGACGGCGACGACATTCCAGACCGCGATGAAAAAGATCTAGACCTCAACCAGAATAATATACCGGATGTGTATGAAGTGCCAAGGGGATTTGCTTGCGCACCAGATGCAAAATTTGATTTACTCGTATCAAGTATGCAGAACCCAGATTGTGGCAAAGCGAATGGTAGAATCGAGGTCAAAGCGATAGACGCGTTGGGAGATGCAACGTACAGATGGTCGCACGATACGACCCTCAATAGCGCAATAGCCGAAAACTTACCTGCATTTATCTATGCAGTCACCGCGGTGGATAAAACGGGTTGTAGAAGAACATTGACAATAGATCTGACCGAAAATTGTTTGGGTTTACCTGCGCCAGGGGATATTATTGTGACTACAAAGTGCCCGCAACAAATTCCACAAAATTGTGAATTCCCGTTGGTTGTCACCGTAGATATGACGAATGCTACTGCTCCAGACACGCTTTTGGGTAGCTTTACAGGTGTGTTGACTTGGAATCCTGCTACTTTGCAATACGTAGGTCCTTCGGCTATTCTTTCCGGTTTTAATGGTTTCATCAACTTGGATACCATCAATGGCAAATTGATTTTCAATGGCGCGAATGCAGCCGGTATCAATGGTGTGATGGATATTTTCAAAGCCAATTTCCGATCTATTGGTGCTATCGGCAGTATGGATAGCGTACGCATAGCATTCCTTTCTTTTGCAGCGGCGCGTACCTTCAATAATTTGATTCCTGCACTTCGCATCGAGACGTGTACTTTCAAAACCATTCCTGCTGGTTTGTTGGGTGATGTAAATAATGATGGTTTTGTAACTTCAACGGATGGAAATATCATTCTTTCCTCAGATGCAGGCTTGACCTTACCTCCGGCTATTCAAGAACGAATTGATAATGGATTTGGTGATGTCAATCAAGATGGCTTGACCAATGCCACCGATGCGCTCATCGTGATGACGTATGATGTGCAACTGCCTGTTCCTTATCCCGTAGGCGAACCGTTCTGTCCTTCCAGTTCAGGTGGCAATGACGCGTTAGGAATAGAAACCCGAAGCACGAATAATATAGACATTTTGGTAGCCCAAGAGAAAGTAGCAGATCAGCCAAACAGGATAAAAGTGCCTGTTTATGCGGATTCCAAAAATATGGATGCAACATTAGGTAGTTACAAAGCTATCATTACTTGGGACCCCAAAGTGCTCGATTTTATTGACTTTTCGGGTGGAACTACTGCTGGTTTTGAAACGCCTATTGTCAACGAAAAAGACTTGGAATTCGGAAAACTCGTCGTTGTACATGCAAATCCGAACGGGCAAACAGGCAACGTACAATTGTTTAATTTGCAATTTGAAGAACTACAGCAAAAAGGATTCGCAAGCCTAAAGGTTAGTTTTGAAAATATGGCGGCAGCCCGCTCTTTTGAAGCCTTGCACCCCAACTTGCGATACGAAAGCGTCATCCAGAAACCGCTGACACAGGAACCCTCTGTTAACATTTTTCCAAATCCATTCTCAGAGAACGTACAAATCGTGTACGAAGTAACTGAAAATGCTCCGGTGCATATAGAAATATATAATGTGATCGGTAAAAAAGTAGCGGATCTTGTGCAAGAAGAGCAAGTAAAAGGCACGCATCGGATCACGTGGAGCGGTTTGGCATCAGAAAAATTACAGCCTGGCTTGTATATATTTACCGTAAAGATTGGCGCGTATTTACATACTGAAAAAGTATTATACTTAAAGAAGTAAATAGTATAATATACATTTAGTAAATGTATGATATTGAAAATCCCTGGAGATTTTGATGTACAAAGTCTTCGGGGATTTCTTTATCAATCCTACTCCTTAATATACCCTTTCTTTTGCAATCGTTCCATTACTTTTTCTGCCAATTCGCCCCCCCATTTTTCGCCGGCTGTCATGGATTCTTCGGTAATGACTGGTAAGGTAGCCGTCAGTTTTTTTCCTATCGGGGAGTCGTAAAAAACAATTAACTGCCGGATGTCGTCATGGGTAAAGTGCTTGTCATAAATTGGAATGATCAAGTCAATCAGCCCTTCCGCGCTCACTTCTTTCATAAATTCTTTCCAAAATTCTTCTGGTACTTGGGGAAGTGATTGTTGGAATTGTCCAAACATGGCTTCCATCACTTGCACACCTGCCTTGGCTT
>CAZJXN010000226.1:0-6139 GCA_964549655.1 uncultured Saprospiraceae bacterium | reverse complement strand
ATAATATAAAATCTTAATTTAATTTGGCATAATATGACCATACAAGACAAACCTGTGCTCCTGCTCATTGACATTCAAAAAGGAATGGACGATGTTGAATACTGGGGCGGACATCGAAATAATCCAGATGCGGAGACGAATGCAGCCGAGCTGTTGCATTTGTGGAGAGCAAATAATTTGCCCATTTTTCACATACAACATTGCTCGACCAACCCTGATTCAAGACTTGCCGAAAGTCATGCCGGACACGCATTTAAAGATATTGTAAAACCAAATGATGGAGAAGTAATCATTCAAAAAAATGTGAATAGCGCGTTTATTGGAACAGACTTAAAACAACAATTGGATGATGCCAACATTCAAAAATTGGTAATCGTAGGCTTGACCACCGACCATTGTGTATCTACCACCACCAGAATGGCGGGAAATTTGGGTTATGATACTTTCCTTGTTTCGGATGCCACAGCGACCTTTGACAAAGTGGGTGCGGATGGGCAAAAATATTCGGCAGAGATTATTCACGAGACGGCATTGGCGAGTTTGCATGATGAATTTGCGACTGTTTTGAAGACACGTGAAGTGATAGAGAAATTAAATGGATAAAATAGTTATCATCAGCTAATGACTAAAAAATATCATTAGTTCATAAAAATGAGTGAAAATAAAGAGATATTAGATTGTATAGATAATGAAGATTTAAAACCTGTTAATGTCAGCAATAAAATTGGTGAATTTATAAGATATTTATTTTTAATATTGAATGGAACGGCGTTAATCTTTCCAATTTAAATTATGAAATCACGGAAGACGACTTTGAATCCGCTTTTTTAGCGCAAAGCGCTTTCATTACAAACGCTCAATTTGTCGTGGGTTTGCACTTGAACTTATCTTCTCCCAGAATAAATGAACGATTGTCGTGGCAGGTAGCGTTGTGGTATTTAAAAAATTCTTACGAAGGCTATTCTGAACTGACCATCAATAGAACCATCCAGCGAAATAATATTTACATCCATTCCAATATAATTAAATTACCAGTATTGGTTTCTTATAGTCAACCTATAAATAATTACAAATTAAATTATCGAATCGGGTTTTCCAATAATTTTAATTCCAACATCAACACACGACGGGTTACAAAAAATAATAATGGCAACGCAGAAAACGACTTTTGGGAATATGAATTAGGCAGATAAAACAATTACTTCACTGGCGCTACCCGATTCACAAAGTAAGTCGTCTTCGCTTGCCAAGGAAACGCCTTTCGATACTGCTCATAATGCAACACGACTTGTTTGCCTTCACTTTGCTGCAATTGTTGATAAACAGCATCGTTCGTGACGGAAAATTCCCAAAGGTTGCTCACCAATGTTCCTTGTGGATTGGTTTGTAAACCGCCTGTACTCAATTGCCCTTCATACGTTTTAAAAACGTAGCCTTTTTTGGAGACTTTTATCAAGGTGCCGGAGCGCGTGCCATCGCTGTACGTCCAGCTATAATTAAACCAAGTATAAATGCCACCTATCACAACGAATGCTACTAAAGCAATCATCAACAAGCGTTTTGTGCCGCGCCATGCTTTTTTGCCCACTTCCTGTGCACCATCTTTTACAACCTGACTGAACTCGCTCATATTTTTGAAATTTTGGGTTTTTAAATTTAAACGTTAAGACGCGCATTTAGTTAGAACGTCACATTTTTTTGATAATAAAATTCACATTACGTCCTACGGGGTTCCCATCTTCCTATCCTCCCATCTTCCACTTTATATTGCATCCCCCGCTCGGATATTGTTTTTCACTCACATGTTTACCTTCCAAAACGGCATCCAACGCTGCTCGCAAATCTTCTCCCGTAAGCGGCAAATCATTTTTTGGACGCGAGCCGTCTATTCTACCACGATATACCAGTTTCAAATCTCCATCAAATACATAAAAATCGGGCGTACAAGCCGCATCATAATCCTTCGCTATCTTTTGCGTTTCGTCGTATAAATAAGGAAATGTGTACCCCACTTTCTCCGCGTGGATTTTCATTTTATCAGGTCCATCTTCAGGATATTTTTCGGCATCATTTGAGCTAATCGCTACAAACGTCACACCTTTTGCTTGATAGTCGTTTGCAATGCGTACAATTTCTGGATTCACATGAAGGACGTACGGGCAATGATTGCACAAAAACATAATCACGCGCGCTTTATCAGATGCCATATCCGACAGGCGAATGGTGTTGCCAGAAACCGTGTCGGGCAAGGTAAAATCAGGTGCGACCGTGCCAAGCGGCAGCATTGTAGATTCGGTGAAAGCCATTTTTTATTGTGTTAACGTATTAATGTGTTGGTGTGTTCTTGTCGCCCGTTACTTTTACATTTAAAATTTTACATTTTGACTTTATTAGGTTTTATGGCTCTTCACTCGGTCTTTCCATCTCTTGGTCGCTCATTCATTCATTTTTCATTTTTCATTTCTTAAACTATAAACATTCTTGGTTGATGCCCAGCACATATTTTTTTACAATGCCGATACTCTTCGCGGTTTCCGAGCCTTTGAAACCCTGTATCATGGTGTCTTTGAGTTCGGATTTCGCCAATTTCGTGAGTTTTTTGGAAATAGGCATATACGACCAGTGCCATTTTTCTTCATTATAACCATTTGGACGTTTATCTCCTTTTTTAGAATAAGGCTGGCAATAGCCGTACTCCTGCGCGTGGGCGCGTAGCCAATCGTATACTTTTTTGCCTTCGCCACTTTGGAAATGAAAATCGCTCAAATCATTCAAATCAATATCCGTACCCCAGTGGTGGCGCGAGGAGCCGGGCATTGAGCTGTATTCTAAAATCTTTAAAGCGCGTTGGCGAGGGTCAGGAATTGTTTTGGAAATATCTGCGTCATTCACCAGCCGAGCACCTGTCCATTTGGCTTCCCAGATGCCTTTTTGTGCTTGAAAATTGCGAGTAGCCGAGATGATGACCAATTCTACACTATCTTTTAATGCCGCAGCATACATTTTTTTGAAGGCTTCGTAAGCATCTTTGCGCAAGTAGCGCTCGCTATTGTCGGCGTACGGCGGTGCTATTTTTACAAAACTGGAATGCTTGGCAGGGTCAAATTTTCCCATTAAATAATCAATTGTAAATTTCTCATCATCAGCGATTTTCGAAGCAGATACTGCAACCGGCACTGTATCCCGACTTGCATTCAAAGGCATTTGCGATTGCTGATTTTCCACTTTCGAACTACAACTTAAAGCAATTGTAAATATCAGAAATAATATTTGATTCGATTTCATCTGTCAGTCTTGTTGTAATTTAATTTTAACCACAAAGGACACAAAGGTTTCACTAAGCTCACAAAAGAAAACGCTTTGTGTCCTTTGTGCAGAACTTTGTGTGCCTTGTGTTAAGTTGTCCTTTTACCTATTACAAAATAAAAACGCAAAATACTTTAAAACTACACAGTTTGCAAACAACCGGTTGCTGCCATTTTTAAATCGCGTAAAACTATCTTTTTGTAAATTGCGTTTCCAAATGATTGTATCAATCTTTTTTAGAACGACCCGGCTGCTTATCATTCAATGGCTACAACAGAAAAAAAGAAATTTAATGTGTCCTTGCTGGCGAAAGTAATTGCGCTGGCAAAACCCTACCGAACGGTTTTTATCTTCGCGGCGGTACTGGCGGTGATCATCGCGCCCTTATCCGTACTGCGTCCACGCCTGTTAACGGTGATGGTGGATGATTATATTTTCAACTATGATTTGATAGGTTTAGGGCAATTGGCACTGATACTGGTCGGTTTACTTTTAGTAGAATTTGTATTAGAATATGCGTTTCAATATTCTACCAGTTGGTTAGGACAATCCGTTATTCGCGACTTGCGGGTGCGCGTATTTCGGCACATTACGAGCTTGCGATTGAATTATTTTGACAAGACTCCAATCGGCGTTTCCACCACCCGAACCATTAGCGATATTGAAGCCATCAACCAGATTTTTGCAGAAGGGATTATCACGATGATTGCAGATATGCTCACGGTGGTGGCGGTGCTGGCGATGATGTTGTACACGAGTTGGAAATTGACGTTGGTGTGCATGATGACGCTGCCGTTTTTGCTGCTGGCGAGTTACATTTTTCAAAAAAGAGTACGCGCTTCGTTTCAGATTGTACGCACGCAATTGGCGCAAATGAACGCCTTCCTGCAAGAGCGTATCACGGGGATGCGTACGGTGCAAATTTTCAACGCAGAAAAACAAGAGGCGAATAAATTCAAAACCATCAACCACGAGTACACGAGTGCGAACTTAAAATCGGTCTTTTATTACGCGATATTTTTTCCGGTGGTGGATGTGATTGCGGCGGCTTCGCTGGGCCTGATGGTGTGGTACGGCGCGCGCGGCGTGATTGGCAATGAGGTGACGCTCGGCGCACTGGTCGCTTTTCCGATCTATATCAATATGTTGTTCCGTCCGATTCGGATGCTGGCGGATAAATTTAATACGCTGCAAATGGGTTTGGTCGCCTCGGAACGTGTTTTTGGTATTTTAGAACAAACCGATAAAATTGAAGAGAATGGCACGTTACAGCCGGAAAGATTCAGAGGCGAAGTAGCATTCGACCGCGTTTGGTTCGCTTATAATGACGAAAATTACGTGTTGAAAGATGTTTCTTTTGGAATTCAACCCGGAAAAACATTGGCAATTGTGGGCAGCACCGGCTCTGGTAAAACCACGATTATCAATCTGTTAAATCGCTTTTACGATATTCAAAAAGGACATATCAAAATAGACGGAACGGACATTCGAGCATATGATTTGTCAGCGATGCGGCGGCGCGTTGCGCTCGTCTTGCAGGATGTGTTTTTGTTTTCTGGTTCGGTATTTGAAAATATTACCATGCGAGATAGCCACCTCACGCGCGAGCAAGTGATAGACGCAGCGAAAATGATTGGCGCACACGAGTTCATTATGCGTTTGCCGGGCGGCTACGATTATCAAGTGATGGAGCGCGGCGCAACGCTTTCGATGGGACAACGGCAATTGATTTCATTTGTGCGCGCATTGGTTTTTAATCCTGACATTTTGATTCTCGACGAGGCGACTTCTTCGATTGACCCGGAATCAGAATCGGTGATTCAATTTGCGATTGAAAAATTAATCGCAAAGCGAACTTCGATTATCATTGCGCACCGGTTGACCACGATTCGCCATGCGGATAATATTTTGGTGTTGCACAAAGGAGAAGTGCAGGAATATGGTCCGCACGAAGAATTGCTGAAAAATGAAGATGGGCGCTACCGGCAATTGTATGAGATGCAGTTTTTGCAATTGGCAGAAGCGTAGCACAGCGTTTACGCTGACCACGTACCACAGCCTTCAGGCTGTGTAATCTCTTCAATCTGTATATTTCAAAGAAAAAATTCCAATGAATCTTCCACCACTTGATTTCGATAAAACCGCCGGGCTAATTCCCGCCATCATCCAAGATGCTGTTACGAATAAAGTTTTAATGCTGGGCTACATGAATGCCGAAGCCTTGCAAAAAACGGTGGATGAAAAAATAGTCACTTTTTTCAGCCGTAGCAAAAATCGCTCGTGGACAAAAGGAGAAACTTCCAATAACTTCCTGCACGTCGTTGATATAAAAGTTGATTGCGACAAAGATACGATTCTCATCAAAGCTCGTCCCGACGGACCGACTTGTCACACCGGCGCAGATACGTGTTTCAACGAAGTGAATCAAGAAAATTTCTTGTGGCAACTCGAAAAAATTATCCAAAACCGTAAATCCAATCCAAAAGAAGGTTCTTACACCACTTCCCTTTTTCAAAAAGGCATCAATAAAGTCGCGCAAAAGGTAGGCGAGGAAGCCGTAGAATTAGTCATTGAAGCGAAAGATGACAATGAGGAGTTGTTTCTCGGCGAAGCGGCTGATTTGTTATATCATTACTTGATTTTGCTTGCCGCAAAGAATTACAATTTGCAAAATGTGATTGAAGTATTAGAAAAAAGACATCATTGATTTGACTTTAACATTTCCTTCGTTTTTGCCACACCCAACCTTTTTTAAAGCCTTCCCGTCTAATGGTACGAAAAAGAAAACACCCTAAAAATCCCTACATTTTTTTAAAACCATTTTAAAACAATA
>CAZJXN010000225.1:0-6248 GCA_964549655.1 uncultured Saprospiraceae bacterium | reverse complement strand
ATTCACCATCCATTTCACCTAACTTGTGTCGATTATTTATGGCAAACTACTTACCTAATTTTTAAACATACTCTAAAGTATTTTTTTATTGTGATGGAAAAGATGTTCAAAGTATTGAATCGTTACCGCATTTTCCTGCACAAATTTATAGTAAGGTTTATTACTTTTGTATAAATAAACTTTAGTGGTAAAATAAAAATGTCAACTTTAAATATCCGAAACAAATATAATATTCTATACTTCTCCCGCACATACATGGCACTAATTTTTCTTTTAAATCGAGTTATTCTCCTGACTGCATGTTATTTTTCAACTGGTCTTTTAAATGCACAAACTATTGACGAGGCACGTTATTATTTTAAGCAAGGAAATCTTAAGAAGGCATTCTTACTCACTAAAGAGTTGGTGCAACAATCCGTGAAACCAGCAGCAAAAGCCGATGTACTTAGTCTACAAGGTAATATACTGCGTCATTTAAACAAAACCAAAGCAGCTACTGACGTACATATGGAAGTGCTACAAATGCGAAAAAAAATATATGGTAAAAATTCGGCAGAAGTAGCAAATTCACTCATTAATTTGGCAAATTGTTATTCCGATCTTGGTTACTACAAGACAGCTATTTTATATTTTACGAAAGCCAAGAAAATTCAAGAGCAACAATTAGCTACTTGCGATAGCACTAAAATTTTAGCAGATAATGGATTGAGCAATGCTTTTCTTCAGGCAAGAATTTTTGATAAAGGGGAACAACAAGCAAAAGATGCACTTCATATGCAGGAGTTATGCTTTGGTAAAGAAAACCCTATACTTATCAACGCGCTGCTCAATTTTGCAAATATCTATTTTGAGCGTAGAGATAGTTTTAGTCTTGACCGTGCGCTTGTATTGCTAAATAGAGCTTCACGTTTACAGCAACTACAAGGAGTGCAAAATCACATGATGGCAGTCATTTACCAGCATATTGGAAATGTGGTACAACAAAAAGGCAATCTGGACGAAGCTAAAATATATTACAAAAAATCATTATATATAAATAGCAATTTACCCTCTGTTTCTCTAACAGAATTAGCTTCCAACTATTTTAGTATTGGCAGTAATTTGACAGATAGGGGTGATTTTACTACGGCACTTCTGCATCTACGAAAAGCATTGAGTTTACTAGAATCATCTCGACATTCTCTCAAAGCACAAGTCCTTAATGAACTGGCTATTTGCCAACAGTATCTCGGAGACTGGGAACGAGCAATTCAAACGTATAGCGAGGCGATTACTGTTTTAAAAAATCAGCCGTATGGTAATGATTATTTGTTAGCCGGGTTTTACCTCAATATGGGCAACTGTTATCTGGATTTAAAAAAGACGGCTGCTGCATTTACTTATTATGAAAAAGCATTAAAAATCTGGCAAAATTTTCCTAATAGTTCTTCTTCCAAAGAAATTATGAAAGCTTTTTGGCAAGTAGGAGATATTTATTTGATACAAAACCAGCCTAAAATAGCTCTTGGATATTACCAAAAAGCGTTGAATCAATCTTCAGCCGAGTCATCCCAAAATTACAAAGCCCTTGGTTACCTCCATATCGCCAAAGCTAAACATCTGTTGGGCGATTATAAAGAGTCCCTGCAATACTATGACCAAGCACTTATTTTATTGAATTTTAAATTGGGAAAAGAATATTTGTCCTATCCACTTGAAACACTCTCTGCTTTATCTGGGCGCTTGGCTGTTATTTTTGATATGGCTGACCGAGCTGATTTAAAAGAAAAGTGGCAGCAATTAGCCAATAATTATGAAGTCGCAATCAAAGTATTTGAAAAAGTACTTACCCCTTTGGAAGAAAATGAATCAACTGTTTCACTTCGGGACAGCTACCACGATTTATACGCTGGTATTACAGAAACCTATTTTCGATTAGGTGCTTACAATGCTTTATTTTACGAAAAAGCACTTTTTTACGCAGAATCCGGCAAAGCGTTTATGTTGAAAAAGCTACTTCATCAACAAGCAAACGAACTTCCAACAATTTTTTTGCAAGAAGATAAGCGGCTGCAAGGAAAATTGATGGCCTTGAAAAAACAACGTGCCTTGTATGAAATGCAAGACCAGATTTGGGCAGAATCACGAATCGCTGCACTGGATTCGGCTATTTTGGTTGAAACAACCGCATATCAAGTTTGGTCGAAAAAAGCAAAAGAGGGAAGCACAAACAATTCATCTTTACCTACTAATATTAAAATATCAGTGATTCAAAATAGTTTGCAGTCACATGAGGTATTGTTACATTATTGCTATGGTCGAAAAAAGGTATTACTATTTGCCATTGGAAAAAATAACTTTCAAACGTACGAAATTCCAATTTCAGAAAAATTAGAACAAACGGTCGAACGATTCTATAAAAAACTAAGTAACCCACCTTATTTGGATGCTACAAACCGTGATTTTGCAGAGGAAGGTTATTTTTTATATAAAGAATTACTTGCGCCTGTAAAATTGCCTGCAAACGTTACACTTATCATTATTCCGGATGGAATTTTGAATTATGTGCCTTTCGAAGCATTACTTGTAGAAAAACCGAGTCGTGCGGAGTCTTATGAAAAGTATCTTTACTTGATTCAAAAACACGCCGTGAGTTATAGTCTATCTTTTTTATTGCCTTCAATCAACCAAAAACCAGCTATCAAAAGCCTCTTAGCAGTTGCCCCAAAATTTGAAGCGCACCCAACCGGGCTGCTGCCACTTGTATATAATGGTATTGAGTCAAAACAAGTTAGCCAGCTTTGGAGCGGAAGCAAATTATTACAGGGGAAAGAAGCTACGAAGGCTAATTTATTGGCTTTAGCCGGTCAATATCGCATTCTCCATCTTTCTACACATGGTGTTGTCAATAATCAATATCCTCTCTATTCTTATTTAGCTTTTTCGGCGGTGCCAGATAATGTCGAGAATGAATTGCTTTATGTTACTGAATTAGCAGCACTAAGCCTTTCAGCTGACTTGGTAGTGTTGAGCGCTTGCCAAACTGCCAAAGGTCCGTTCTATCGTGGAGAAGGAATGATGAGTATGACGCGTGCCGTGTTAGCTACCGGTAGTAAAAGCGTCATAGCTTCCCTTTGGAGCGTAGATGACCAAAAAACCTCCGTTTTAATGGAATTATTCTATAAGTATTTAAAAAAAGGCTATCGAAAAAATCAAGCCTTGCAACTAGCGAAATCAGATTTTATTGAACAAAGCAACCGGCTTACCGCACATCCTTACCATTGGGCAGGTTTTGTGTTAAATGGAGATACGACCGCAATTCAGTCCAAAACCTACTGGCTGCCTGTTGTAATTGGTATAGTCCTTTCTTTTATGTTCTTTATTTTTATTCGAAATTACAACTTTTTCAAAAGGTATATCCAACAAAAGTCTCTAAGCTTGGACCACCAAGACCAATAGGAATGGCTTTAGAAGTGAAATTGATACTACCCACTCCCAATCCAAACTGGAAACAATTATCAGAACTTTTGTCAAAATAAATCTTACTGCCAAATTCCGCATTTGCGGTGCCATTAGTGCTTATACCTACGCCTGTCCAAGCATAAAGAAAAAGGTAGCGAATATTAAAATCAGTGCTCACAGCAGAATTAACGCCTAAAGTCTGATATTCTACATTAGGTAAATATCGTAGCCAAATAGACGGCTCCCAGTTATTAAAAACACCTCCGGCAATGGCGGTGTATTGCGTTTTAAGATACGTATCAAAAATAGGTGTTACCGTCGAAGAAGTATAGCTTGACACCAAATTTCTCACCGAAACTCCGGCATAAAAAGGTGGATAAACTCTTTTGCTGCGCTGCTGCCGGTTAGAATTTTTTCGATGCTTATCTGCATAATTACTAGGTCCACCACCACCGCCATTTGCAGGATTATAATAATAAAATATACCAATAGTGGCATTCCAAAGAGAGCGGTTATTAAGATCGGTTGGGATAGAAAGAGGATCTTTCCAGTTGACTTTTTCTAATTCCACGCGTTGATTTAAATAACCTACGGTGATGCCTATACCTATTTTGTGCTGTGCTTTAAATCCTGCTGAAAAAAGATACGCAAAATTCCCCTGCAAGCTGACATCACTTATAGCACCGACCTCGTCCCGAGTTGCAAAACCCCCAAGTTTCATATCTGACTTACCTACATCGATAATACCTTCATAGCGGATATTGTAGTGCTGCGGAGCGCCCTCTATTTTCACTGTTTGCAATCTTGCTGTCGCGCCGAGATAATTTAATTCTTCTGCGTCCTCAAAATAATTGCGCGGAAAAGCCGCTGGATTGAGTAATGCCCAATTATGCCGATATAATTCCAGTCGAGTTGTCTGCTGCGCAGCAACATTTGATGCCGATACTACAAACAAAATGAAAATAAAAGATAACCTTATTAGGCTCATTATATAGGGTTTTAGTTCAACGTACCAGCAAAATATAACCTTTTAATGGCTTCATATCCGGGCTGTTGAGGTTTAAAATGTAATAATAAGTATCCTGAGGTAGTGGCGAATTTTGCTGGTCGGTACCCATCCATTTATTATCGTAAGGCTTTTGTAGAAACACTAATTCGCCCCAACGATTATAAACTTTCAATTCTGTATCAGGGAATTGATTCAAATTTTCGATCTCAAAGTAGCGGTTGTTGCCATCGGGGTCATCAGGCGTGATGCCGTTGTAAATTTCACCTTCATTAGCTTTTACTTCTACGATAATGGAGCGACTGTAAAGAGTCAAAGCAGGAGCTTCTGGGTTTTTGATTTGTAGATAATAGACTCCGGCATCGTTTTCATTTATGGGGTCAAATGTGAGTTCGCGGGTAGTGAGAGCAGGATATGGTTGTCCATTTTTGTACCAAAAGTATTGGTTATCAGTTACTACTTCGTCCACATTTATCCCAATCGTTTGTTTTTCGCCTACCTTGGCAAAAATGAGCGTATCTACAAAAATAGAATCCTGCGGCGCGTATTTGACTTTGCTCGACCAAGCATCCAAAATCGCCACGTAAGGTACGATGTCTTTGAAAGTCAGGGAATTGCTATCCAATCGGATGACTTCATTATACCGTATCGCATCCACTTCATCATTCCAAGTGCGAATGTGATTGAGGTCAATTATTTTAATTAATTTATTTTTTTGCAGTGCTATTCGACGCAAATTGGGCGTGTTTAACTTTGGAAGCTCCCCTGTAAATTGATTATTTGCGAGCAGCAACACTTTTAGATTGGGCAGCACGAGATTGGGGATTTTCCCATTTAACTGATTGTTGGAAAGTATCAGCCATTCCAGTCTTTTTAAGTCATTGAGTTCATTGGGGACACTTCCGTTCAATTTATTTCCACTCAAATTCAAATAATGGAGATTCGCCAAGCGCCGCAGCGCCGTAGGTATAGTATTCGCCAACATGTTATTCGACAAAGAAAGGGTGATTAGCTTGGTTAGATTACCCAATTCAGTGGGTATAGAGCCATTGAATTGATTACCCTCCAAAGACAGATGGGTCAGATTCGTCAAATTTCCTAACTGCGTTGGAATGTTGCCGGTCAATTGGTTATTAGGCAAATAAATAGTATCAAGGTATTTCAGTTCCGTCAAAGCAGAAGGCAAAGCACCTTTTATGTCATTCGCAGGAAGCGATATGCTGGTTACGCAGCCAAATGCGTTCATTTTTAAGCCATGCCAAGTTGTTAAAGGTTGGGATAAATTCCATTTTATCCTCCAGCTATTGGCACCGCCTGTCGTATTATAAAAAGTGACTAACGAAAGTGAATCTTGATAGCGGCACGTAGTCTCAGCCGGAACGCCTTTGCAAGTGCAATCTGCCGCGAAAGCGTCATTGACCGTATTCGGATTACCGTCATCGCAGGAAGCACCAACTTGCATCTCATCATTGCAAAAACGTTGAAAATCACCTCGCCAGGGTAGCAGTGCATTGTTAGAAAAATTATAGTCAATCGTACAAAATCCGCCCAATTGGGTTGGGAAGCAGCCACTCAAATTATTATCGTTCAACAACAGGCTGGTTAAGTTTGCCAGATTACCCAATTCACGGGGAATGGTATTACTCAAGCGATTGTATTGCAGCGAAAGGATTTGCAATTTTTGTAATCTCCCTAAGTCGGTCGGAATGCTACCGGTAAGTTGATTAGAATCCAGTTTTAAAATCAAGAGATTCAATAAGTTGCCCAACTCTTTGGGGATAGAGCCAATCAATTGATTGGC
>CAZJXN010000224.1:0-6264 GCA_964549655.1 uncultured Saprospiraceae bacterium | reverse complement strand
ATAATAACTTAAAATATGGCTCGTAAGTCTATTGCTTCATCCCTTTTTTTACAACTATTTGTCCTGCCTCATTTATATACCGAATAAAATATAATCCACTGGGCATATTTTTAGTATCAAATGTAATAGTTTGCAAACCTTGTAAAATGCTGCCGAGCGACTTTTGTTGCATAACTTGACCCAACGCATTTACTATTTCTAAACTTGATTCCTGTTGAACCTCCGTCAAATTTAGTTCTACCAACAGCTGCTCTTTAAATGGATTGGGAGAAACTTGCATTTGTATCACATTGTCAGACAAATCATTAACGCCCGTTGTTTTCAAAATTTCGACACAATAATCTTCCACTTCTGCGCCGCCTTGGGTGGAGGTGAAACTACATGGACCCCCAGGCGTAAGGAATTGCATCGCTACTCGCAGGCGCGTGATGCCCAACTTAGCGGTGGCAGAGATTGTAATATTGGCTTTAAAATTGCTGGTGCTGTTGCCTTGTTGAAAAATGGCTTCGCTGTCCACAAAAATGCCGTCCTGATTGTAATCAATCCATACAATAAAATACTCCGAATACGGAATGCCGATGTAGCCAGGCTTCAAATCCAATTCGTACGTGCTGCCGATGGTTAATTTGGTGGGGGTCATGCCTGTGTAATCGCCGTAACCTTCATTGGAACCAGTTGTATTTAATAATCCACCAAATTTTACGGAAGCAATCCATTCTTGAGCCGCATCCAGATTGTTCGGGATGCAATATTGCAAATCGCGGCAAGCACCACAGTTGGGCGTTCGGAAGGTAGTAATATTGCCAAAATCAGACAACGTGCCATTGCAAAGCGAAGCTAATTGTAGTTCGTATTCAGTACACGCAATTAAGTTATTCAAATTAAAAGAAAGATTTGTGGTGGTAGAAGTCTGCCAATTTTGAGTTCCCTTCACCCGAAAACGCAAGGTGTAACTGCTCGCCGCCAGCACTTTCGTCCAGCGCACGGAAGCTACGGCACTACCAATAAACGAAATCTGTGGCGTAGAAGGAGCTACACAACAGCCATCCGTTTTGAAGAGTACACTTTTAGAATACTCGAGGGCTTCGCCGCCGCAGTAGGGTTTGAGTTGAAATTCGTAATTGGTACAGGCTTGCAGATTCGTTAAATTATAAGGACTACTTACATTCGTTATTTCCGTCCAAGTCGCTGCGCCCACGGCTCTCCAACGTAAGTCAACACGGGTGATTTCTGCATTTTTAAGCCAGCCTAATTTAGCAATTTTATCTGTAATTTCGGTGGCACTCACGCTCGTCGGCGGGAAACATTCGGCACAAGCCGCAGTTAATTGTCGCAAACTGTTATTCAGATTCAAGCGTCCGCCAGTCGCTACAAAATTGGTCAAACTCGCTTTTGGAGTCACGCCCTGCAAAATAAATTGCCGCGCGAATAACGCTGCTGCTTTAGGATCACTTTTGTACAATGCCGCAAAACTCGCACACGGCGCACTGTACAACAAAGCAATCGCGCCTGCAACTTGCGGCGTGGAGTAAGAAGTACCTGTCACCGTGCCGTAATCGGCGGGAGATTGGGTGGTCCAAATATTCTCTCCATACGAACCCAAATCAACACTCATCACACCATAGCCTCCTTCTTGCGAAAGGTTACCCTGATTGTCCAGACTCGTTACAGCAATCAAATAATCGCTTGGGCAAGTCGTGGGCAGGTCGCCTTTTATATCCACATTTACATTTGAATTAGAAGTGGCACCTGCATTCAAAATACCTTGTGTACCCAGCGAATCATACATGGCGCACCAAAGCGGCGCATCGCGTGCGAATAAATTGGGCGCACCCCACGAGGAATTGGTCGCCACCACAAAAGCACCCTGCGTGCCATTGGAATTATTGTATCGGCGGCGCATGGCGAGCGGATACGAGTACGCCGTGAGTGCCTGTGCTTCTGTTTCGGGAATACCCGCTACGATCATGAGTTTGACATTCCAATTGACACCCGTTACGCCCGCGCCGTTGTTGCCTTTTGCGCCTATGATGCCTGCGACGGGCGTGCCGTGTGTCGTGCGCTGCGTGATGTCGTCGCTATTGCGTAAAATATTCCAACCCCGATAGTCATCTACATATCCATTATTATCATCATCTATTCTATTGTTGGGAATCTCTTTGCGATTCACCCACACATTATTACCAAAATCAGGATGCGTCAGACTCAAGCCGTCATCAATCACGCACACTACAATCGTATCTCCAGATGGAGTCACGCCGCCGGTAGTAATATCCCAAGCCAAATCAGCGTCCAAATCTTCGCCTACGCCGCCGCCGCTTTGCCCCACGTTGAGGTAGTGCCATTGCATATCAAATTGTGGATCGTTCGGTACGGTAGAGCGCGGTTCTACTAAATGATTCAACTGTGCAATTTCAATAGTTGTGTCTAATCGAATGGCATTCAATAACTTAGATTCATTTACTGTTGTAAAATCGAAGGTACACAACCACACATTCATTGGCTCAGAAACCAATTCTTTTACTTTTAAATTCGTCGGTATTCCTTCCAACGTCTGCCACTCTTTCACCCACTTTTGAATCGGAATACCCGCGACGGGTTTTATCAACAATTCACCTTGCACGTGCGTGAGTTTCTGCGCGATATTTGCCGAAAGGCTGGAAATTACGATGAGTAAGGATAGAAAAATCTTTTTCATATTTTTGGGATGTTTTATTTCAAACCGCAAAATTACTCAACTGTTTTTTAAATGGATTGGCAATAACAGAGTTAGGATAGGATTTGACAAAAAATACTGATTTGCGAATGTGCGAATCCCGCTTTACGGGCCAAGTTGTGCCAATTTGCTAATTTGCAGCATAAAATCCAATATTGGCTATGACAAAACGAACTTTCCTTCAACACCTGCCCGTTTTCGGCTTGGGGGCGCCTGTTTTATTTAAAAATTTAGACCATTGGGTAAATAAAGTCGCCCATTTATCGCCAACAGAAGTGGCTGAGAATGAAGATTTTTGGTTGCAAGTGCGCAGCGATTATCGTTTGAAGCCGGATTATATCAATTTGGAAAATGGCTATTACTGCATTGCGCCGCAGGAGACGCTGGAAAATTTTATTCATCAGGTGCGGGAAGTTAATTATCAGGGTTCGTATTATATGCGCACGGTGCAATTTGATAATAAACAAGCAGTAGCCGAAAAATTAGCAGAACTCGCAGGCTGCACGGCGGATGAATTGATTATAACTCGTAATACGACGGAATCATTGGACACAATTATTGGCGGTTTTCCATGGAAAGCAGGCGACGAGGCAATTATGGCGGAACAAGATTATGGCGCGATGCTCGATATGTTTGAATTGCAAAAGCAGCGGCATGGTATTATTTTGAAAAAAGTATCCGTTCCCAATCATCCCAAATCAGATGAAGAAATTGTAGAATTATACACAAAAGCTATTACATCGAAAACGCGGTTACTCATGGTTTGCCACATGGTGAACATCACAGGACAAATTCTACCCATTCGGAAAATTTGTGATATGGCGCACAAAAAAGGCGTGGAAGTACTCGTAGACGGCGCGCACGCTTTTGCCCATATTCAATTCTCTGTCAAGGATTTAGATTGTGATTATTACGGCTGTAGTTTGCACAAATGGCTGAGTACGCCGCTCGGTGCGGGAATGTTATATATTAAAAAAGAAAAAATTCCACAGATTTGGCAAACGTTTGGGGAAATGGGAAGAAAGGAGGACGACATTTTACGTTTGAATCATACCGGGACGCATCCTGTTCACACGGATTTAGCGATTGCCAATGCCATTGAATATTATCAGCGACTTGGAGCGGATCGGAAAGAAGCACGTTTAAGATATTTACAAAATTATTGGACAAATAAAGTACGTCAGTTACCACACATTATTTTGAATACGCCAGAAGATCCAAAACGCTCGTGCGCCATCGCCAATGTTGGTGTAAAAGGTATGAAACCTGCGGTATTAGCGGAAACATTATTGAAAAAATATAGAATTTGGACGGTAGCAATTGATGGCGCGGGTGTACACGGTTGTCGCATTACGCCGAATGTTTATACGACTATAAAGGAATTGGATGTGTTTGTGAAGGCGTTAACGGAATTGGGTTAAGTTAAAGTAATAAAGTGTAATGTTGTATGCTAAAAATTTGTTATATTTATATAAATTAGATTGCTATGATACAAATGCACACTTTCGATGAAATGATTGATTTTATTGCCGGATACGAACCGGAGCGGGTTATTAATTTCCATCCTTCTGCAAAGACGTAGGAGCACTTAGAGTATGTTTAAATTTCCATTTACTAAATTCGATTAATAATGATTTGACAATTTGCTAACAATATCATGGTTTGAGCACTTTTAGCGGTCTTTTCCACCTCTTTGCTTAATCGGCGAAAATAGTTGAACCAGCCAAAAGTACGCTCTACCGCCCAGCGCCATTTGATAGGTGGCGATTTTTACCATCCCGCATTTCTGCGGGATTGATGCGAAGAACCAATGTTTGATTAACCACAACATTTCCCGATATAAAATCGGGAAATGTGTTTACGGAGCACCGAACCGCCAATTTTGCCAAACCGATGTTAGCGGTAGTGCTTTTCTGTCTCCCATATTGCCTGTTTAAAAATAGTTTAAAATTTATTGGAACAATCGTTCCGTTATTGTTATCTTTGCAACTCACAATTTAAAAAAGACGGTAAAATGAGTAAATTAAAAAACAAAATTGCAGTTGTCACAGGTGGCAATGCAGGTATTGGCTTTGCGACAGCCAAAGAATTTATTGCACAAGGTGCAAAAGTAGTAATCACTGGTAGAAATCAGTCAGCGATTGATGAAGCTGTGAAAGAGCTAGGCAATGATACCGTTGGAATATTATCTAATGCTTCAAGTGTTAAAGACACAGAGGCATTAGTGGAAAAAGTAAAGGCAAAGTATGGCAAGGTTGATGTCTTGTTTGTTAATGCTGGTGTATTTTATCCTACGCCAATTGGTCAAATTACCGAAGAAGGATTTGACGAGCAGATGGGTATAAACTTTAAAGGTGCAATCTTTACAATTGAGAAATTTCTGCCTTTATTGTCAGAAGGTGCTTCTACCATCAACTTGTCGTCTGTGAATGCTTACACGGGTATGCCGAATACTGCTGTATATGCTGCAAGTAAAGCTGCTTTAAATTCTTACACAAGAACTGCTTCGACTGAATTAGCACCCAAAGGTATCAGAATTAATTCTGTAAATCCTGGACCAATAGCAACTGGTATTTTTGGAAAGTCAGGTTTGTCTGAGGAAACGATTCAAGGTTTCGCTACTGCTTTGCAAAATAGAATTCCTTTAAAGCGATTTGGTCAGCCCGAAGATGTTGCCAAGTTAGTTGCGTTTTTGGCTTCTGATGATGCTTCATTTATTACAGGTGCAGAATATAACATTGACGGTGGAATTACAGTAAATCCATTGTTGGGATAAAAAAATTTGAACTTATATGGAATGTTTGTTCCACATTTATTACCTTTGTGGAAAGTAAAATATTCCACAAGGGTTTTTTATTATGGCAAGAACAAAAGAATTTGACGAAAACAGTATTCTTACCAAAGCGATGAATTTGTTTTGGTGTAAGGGATATAATGCTACATCTGCTCAAGATTTAGTTGATGGTTTGGGTATCAGCCGTTCAAGTTTATATGATACATTTGGTGATAAACACAATTTATTTGTGCTGTCATTGAAAGAATATCGTAAACAAATGGGTGGCGGTTTAATTGAGATGATTGAAAATTCTACAAATGCCGAAAAAACCATCAAGCAAATTTTTCAAGTTGCTACCACCGAAACGATTGAAGACAAACTGCAAAAAGGTTGTTTTATGGTAAATTCCACTATTGAATTAGCGGCAAGCGACAAGGAAATTGCCAAAATTGTCAATGAAAATATGCAGGATATTGAAGACGCTTTCTGTCGAATTGTCAAAAAAGGTCAAGATTTAGGTCAATTCAATTCACTTCATTCAGCTCAATCTTTATCAAGGTTTTTATTCAATACTATTTCAGGAATTAGGGTTGCTTCACGGTCAGGAGCGGATAAAAAAGTCTATGATGATATTGTTAAAGTTACATTGTCAGTTTTGAAATAGGGTGTCTTTTAGCATTACCACTAACGGTTCTGGTATTGGCGATGTGGCGGAATTCGAAGCACAAAACTTCAATTTTGCACTAAAGTTCAATTGAAAAACTGAACTTGA
>CAZJXN010000223.1:0-6272 GCA_964549655.1 uncultured Saprospiraceae bacterium | reverse complement strand
ATATCAACTTGTTTTAAATTTATCTGTGATATTTTGACTGTCAAATAATTTAATTTCAAATTTTGAAATACGTAGCGGCGGTATCACCTGCGGTGTTCCCTTTGGTGCGGGATGTTCCATTTGTGGCTTTCCTGCCGGCAGGGTTGGGCAATGCAAATTTATCCGCCGCTGTAGGAAAAGTGACAAACACTAAGTGTGAAATACTTACACAAACAATAGAGTTGAATACAATTGATTTTCAATAATTTAGTAATTTTGGATGTTTGAAGTAGAATTAAAGTTGTTTGCCATTTATAATAAAAAACTAAAAATATATAATAATTTAATATGAAAAATAATAAATAATACACCCTGATAACTCTTTTAATAATTTTTTTTGAATGAATAGTATTTATACAATTATGCTCAAAATAAAATTGTCCTGAAAATCACACACTTATATTAACACAAAGCTAATAAGGAAATAAAAATAAAGCTCCTACAAACTATTAAAAAGCTTAAATTTACAATTGATATAATCTAAAATAGAAAAATTAATTCCTAAATTCCTAAATATGTTTGCCAAAAATCTTCGCTCTATTACACTTATGGCATTTGCCATTATCTTGTTATTCACCGCTTGTAAGAAAAAAGAAACCCGCGCCACGCAGTTGCCGGATAGCGTGCGCTCGTATGTGTATGGCTACACGTCGGGCATTATTTCCAAAGCCAGTCCCGTGCGGGTGCGCTTCGCCAATGCGGTCGTGGACTCCTCGGAGGTGGGTGACGATGCCAGCCGTGTTATCCAGTTATCCCCAGCGGTGGCAGGAGAAGCCATTTGGGAAAATGACAAAACGTTGTTGTTCACGCCGAATGAAGCCTTGCCGTCCGGTACAACGTATGTGGTGACCGTAAATTTGAATAAAGTAATTGACAACCTACCAAAGGAAGCCCAAAGTTTTCAATTCGATTTTCGGACGCGCGACCAGTTTTTTGAGGTGCAAACCAACGGCTACAACGCGCCTAATCCCAAAGACCTCACCAAGCAGGAATTCAGCGGCAGCCTCTACACGGCGGACGTGGCGGATGCGGAAGCTATTGAAAAAACGGTGACAGCAAAGCAAAACGGAAAAACGCTGCCCCTGCGCTGGGAACACGAGCAGGGACAATTGGCGCATAATTTTTATGTCACCGAAATCAATCGTGGCAGCCAGCCTTCGCAAATAGAATTGCAATGGAATGGCAAGCCGATGGACGTGGTGCTGCGCGGCGAAAAAGAGGTAGAAGTGCCGTCATTAAAGGATTTCAAAGTCACGGACGCGCGCGTGGAGCAAGACCAAGAGCAATATATTTTGTTGTTTTTTTCGGACCCGCTTTCCGAGACGCAGAATATAGATGGTTTAGTGAGCATCAGCAATTATAATGGCACGTTGCGCACAGCGATTGACGGGAATCAATTGCGCGTGTATCCATCGGAGCGAATCGTGGGCGAGCGGAAGATTTTGGTGAATCCCGGTGTGAAAAATTTGAATAATAAAGCGATGTCGAATGCCAGCAATTGGCAAGTAGAATTTCAGGATGTGAAGCCGCAGGTGCGCCTCGTGGGTCGTGGTGTGATTTTGCCCAATTCCAAAGGATTGATTTTTCCGTTCGAAGCGATTAGTTTGAACGCAGTAGATATTGAAGTTTTTAAAATTTATAACAACAACATTCTCCAGTTTTTACAAACCAATGAGTTGGATGGCAGTAATTATGACTTGTACCGAGTCGGTCGAGTGATTATGCAAAAGAAAATTGTATTGAATGACCTCAACGCCCGCGCCCGCACGACCGAGTGGACGCGTTACGCGCTGGATTTGAGCAAGATGATTGAAAAAGACCCAGAGGCGATGTACCAAATTCGCATTGGCTACCGCTCGGCGTATGCGTCGTATAATTGTAATGCAGATAGTTCCAACCTTGCAAATGCTGTGGATGACTTAGCACCATTAGAAACCAAAATGAGCGAAGACGGCGAGTACATCAGCATGATGGATGATTATTATGGGGCGGATGGTTATTACGAAGGGTATAGTTACAACCGACGGGATAATCCTTGTTACAGAGAATATTATAATCCAGAACGTTTTATTCAGCGTAATGTAATAGCATCTAATCTCGGTATCATAGCAAAAGGTGGAAATGATAATTCGTACTTCGTCACAGTGTCTGATTTGCGCACAACGGATGCCATGAGCGGCGTGACGCTGGAATTTTATGATTTTCAACAACAATTACTCGCGTCTGCTTCGACTGGCGGGGATGGAACGGCGACCGTGCAGCTTCCGCGCAAAGCATTTGTAGTCGTTGCGAAAAAAGACAAAGAGAAAGGATATTTGCGATTGGAAGATGGGAATGCCTTGTCGCTCAGCCGTTTTGATGTGACGGGGGAAGTGACGCAAAAAGGTTTGAAAGGTTTTATGTATGGCGAGCGCGGCGTGTGGCGACCGGGCGATTCGGTGTATTTGAATTTTGTGTTGGAAGACCGTGCCAATAAATTGCCAGCCAATTATCCAATCACGTTTGAGTTGAGCGACCCGCGCGGACAATTGCAGGAACGACGCACCGTTTCGCCGAGTGCGGGCGATGTGTATTCGCTTTATTTTGTAACCAATCCCGACGCACCGACAGGTAGTTGGACAGCAAAAGTGAAAGCAGGTGGCGCGGAATTCAACCAAATCGTTCGCATTGAAACGGTCAAGCCGAATCGTTTGCGTATTGATTTAAATTTTGGTAAAAAAGAACTCCGTGCTTCAGAAGAGCCGATTGCTGGGAATTTATCTGCGAGTTGGCTGTATGGTGCGCCAGCGAAGAACTTGCGGGCTTCTATTGAAACGCAATTAACCGCTGTTCCAACGACTTTTACAAAATATAAAGATTTCCAATTTGATGACCCGGCACGTTCTTTTCATGCAGAACCTAAAACCGTTTTTGATGGTACGTTGGATGAAAATGGCAATGCGCAAGTGAGTGGCAATTTATTGGATAACAAACTCGTTCCGGGTAAGTTGTCTGCCAGTTTTAGAACCCGCGTGTTTGAAAAAGGCGGTGATTTTAGTTCTGATAACTTTACAATTCCGTATCATCCATTTAATAATTATGCCGGTGTTGCGATTCCAATTAGTAAATATGGCGAAAAACAAGTAGAATTTAATAAAGCCACTCCTATCGAATTGGTATCGGTTGACCCAAATGGCAATCCGCAGCGCAACCGCAACTTGAGCGTCGGTTTGTACCGCGTGGAATGGCGCTGGTGGTGGGACCAAGGCTACGATGACGTGTCGCGTTACAACACGGCTGACCATTATGACGCTTTGCAAAAACAAACGCTGACAACCAACGCGCAAGGCGAAGTCAACTGGAAAGTGACCGTGACCGAATGGGGGCGCTACCTTGTGCGCGTGTGCGATACGGAAAGTGGGCATTGTTCGGGCGATTATTTCTACGCGGGTTCCCCGGAAGGCGATGAATCGGCACGCAGCGCGGCGGCGATGTTGTCGTTCAAATCCAATAAAGAAAAATATAATGTGGGCGAAACCGTGACGCTCACCATCCCGACCGGCGAGGAAGGCAAAGCCTTGATAACGCTGGAAAACGGCACAAAAGTGGTGAAATCTTTCACGATGGATTCTAAAAAAGGCGAGAATAAATTCACGTTCAAAGCCACTGCCGAGATGACACCCAACGTGTACGCGCACGTCGAACTCATCCAGCCGCACGGGCAGGTGGAAAATGATTTGCCGATTCGGATGTACGGCGTGGTACCGATTCTAATTGAAGACCCGAATACACGCTTGAGTCCGGTGTTGAATATGCCTACCGAATTAAAGCCGGAACAAAATATCACGGTCGAAGTCTCCGAAAAAAGTGGTAAAGCGATGACTTACACAGTCGCGGTGGTGGACGAAGGTTTGCTGGGTTTGACGCGATTTAAAACGCCGAATCCGTGGGAATCGTTCTTCGCACGGGAGGCGCTCGGCGTTCGTACTTGGGACGTTTACGACATGGTGTTGGGCGCGTACGGCGGCGAGTTGGAGCGTATTTTGAGCATTGGCGGGGACGCGGGCATCAATCGCAAGGCGGCGCAAGACCGCGCGAACCGGTTTAAACCGGTGGTACTCCACTTAGGTCCCTTCCAGTTAGGTCGGGGTCAAAAAGCCAAACATCAAATTAAAATTCCAAATTATATCGGCGCGGTGCGCACGATGGTGGTCGCTTCCGGCGAGGGCGCGTATGGCAGTGTAGAGAAAATGACACCCGTGAAAAAGCCCTTGATGATTTTGGCGACGTTGCCGCGCGTACTTGGTCCGAGCGAGACCTTGAAATTGCCGGTGAATGTGTTTGCGATGGAATCGAAAGTAAAAAATGTGACCGTATCGGTGCAAGAAAAAAGTGGTTTGGTGACATTAAATGGCGGCGCTTCCAAATCTATTAATTTTGATAAACCAGGCGATGGTTTGGTGGAATTTGATTTACAAGTGAAAGAAAATGTGGGCGTTGCGAAGTTCACCATTACGGCGCAAGGCGGCGGCGAGAAAACCACGCAGGACATTGAAATTGACATTCGCAATCCAAATCCGATTGTGACCGATGTTTATAATAAAGTTTTAAATGCAAATGAAAGTTGGTCACAAGATTATAAACTC
Source organism: uncultured Saprospiraceae bacterium (assembly GCA_964549655.1). Taxonomy (GTDB): domain Bacteria; phylum Bacteroidota; class Bacteroidia; order Chitinophagales; family Saprospiraceae; genus JADJNW01. The sequence goes on along the minus strand of CAZJXN010000223.1, from coordinate 1,608 downwards.
GCTGGAATGGCGGGCACGAATGAAGGCATTTTAGAAATTTCCAACATTCCGCCTATCAATCTCGGCGAGCGTTTGCAATATTTGTTGCAATATCCTTACGGCTGTTTAGAGCAGACGCTTTCTGGCGGTTTCCCGCAATTATACGTCGGCAAGTTGATAGAATTAAATGACCAACAGAAGAAATCCGTTCCCAACAATATCAAAGCGACGATTGACCGCTTGAAACAATTTCAAACCGACAACGGCGGCTTCGCATATTGGCCCGGCGAGAATACACCTGACCAGTGGAGTACGAGTTACGCCGGACATTTCTTGCTGGAAGCTAGAAAGTTAGGGTATAATATTCCAAATAATTTGCTTGACCGTTGGGAAAATTTTCAAAAGAAAGCCGCTCGAATGTGGGACCCGAAACTCAAGGATTACGGCTTCGGCGATGACCGCAGCCACGAGTTGAATCAAGCGTACCGCCTCTACACGCTTGCCCTCGCCGATAACCCCGAAATGGGCGCGATGAACCGCTTACGCGAAACCAAAAACCTGAATCTTGCTGCCAAATGGCGACTCGCCGCCGCGTACGCTGTAGCCGGAAAGCCCGAAGTCGCAAAAAATCTCACGCAAAACCTGAGCCGCAGCGTGACCGACTACCGCGAACTCAGCTACACCTACGGCTCCGACCTGCGCGACGAAGCGATGATTTTGGAAACACTGGTGCTGATGGGCAATAAAAGTGCCGCCGCCGAAATGGTGCGCGACGTAGCCAACGACTTGAGCGCCGAACAATGGCTAAGTACGCAAGAAACGGGCTTTGCGCTGCTCGCCATTGGCAAGTTTGTGGGCAATAGTGAAGTGGGCAAACGCTACACGTTCACATACACAGTTGGTGGCAAAACCGTGAATGGCGGCTCGACTACGCCGTTGATGCAAATACAAGTGCCGACGAATAATGGTGGAAACAAAGTGAGTGTGAAAAATACGAGCCAAGCCACGCTTTTTGCAAGGCTCATTTTACGTGGACAACCCGTAGCTGGTGCGGAAAAAGCGGCTGCTAATAATTTGAATATCAATGTGGTATATAAAACAACCGACGGGCAAAAGCTCGACCCCGCTTCCATCGCGCAAGGCACGGATTTTTTGGCGGAAGTGACGGTGAAGCACCCGGGCAATCGGGCGATTCCTTACCGCGAGTTGGCGCTCACGCAGATTTTCCCCTCTGGCTGGGAAATCCTCAATACCCGCATGGACAATATCCAAAGCGGCACTGCCGCCACCGCCAAACCCGATTACCAAGACTTCCGCGATGACCGCGTGAATACCTTCTTCGACCTCTTCCAAAATCAGTCGGTCACCTTTGTCGTGCGGCTCAACGCGGCGTACCAGGGGCGCTATTATCTGCCCGCTACTGCTTGCGAGGCGATGTATGACCACAGCATTACGGCTCGTGCGCCGGGGAGATGGGTAGAAGTAGTGGGGAGTGGGGAGATATGATAGATAAGTATCCTACGACTCCAAAGTCGTAGGATACTTTTACCTAAGGTTAAATGAAATGACTTGAATGTTTTAAACCCTTACTTTTGTTGCAAATAGTAACGCAACTGCAACTAACTAACT
>CAZJXN010000222.1:0-6526 GCA_964549655.1 uncultured Saprospiraceae bacterium | reverse complement strand
GCGTACAAAAAGCAATGAATACTATATCTTTGAGTCGGTGTAAGCACGGGCACGCGGCGGGACCAACCATTGGCTTATGGGATAGACAAGAAGGCGTACCTTTCACAGGCGATTATAAAATGAATAACAACACAGCGTATTCGATAGAATTGAACTCGCGGAACTTTTCCGACGACTGGAATTACTTGATGAAAATGGAAGAAAATGCCTATTTCGATGGTAAAACCGTGCGGTATATTGATGGACGGCAGACGGAGTTGTTTTTGATACCGCGAATTACCATTTCGAACCATAAAAACAAACTTGATTAGTGTGCAAAAGTAATGCCGGCTCCTCTGCTGGAGCCGGTGAACTACGAATTTAAGAGAGAGGACTAATCTTTTTATTGGTTTCAATCAGTACCACTTTATGCTTGCCAATTTTTCGAATGATAACAGTAGCGGTGATCGTGCATCCGGTTTCTATAGGTGGTAAATGTTCAGTCAAAATTGTAGCGAGGTAGCGTTTGCCACGTTGATGGAAGGAAAGTGTATAGCAAGTGGCAGAAGGTAAATCGCACCGTTCTACAAAAATGCCTTCTATAACAATTGTAGAATCTTTAAAACTCATAGGCGTTTCTGCAAGCAGGGCAAGGTCGGCAATTGGAGGCTGTACCGATTGGCGTTTCGGCTTATCAATAATATATAGGGAAATTGCCAATATGCCAGCTAATAGAAACGGAGCAGCAAAAGCCAGCGCGGAGGGGGTTGTTTTTTTCTTTTTCACGACTTTAAGTTTTTAAGTTTTCAATAGCTTTCTTCTTTCATTAATACATTGTAAAGGCTTCCTTATTCTGTTTTAGCGGTTTTTGTAACTTTCACTTCTTTTAGGATATAGAAATGCCAAGTATCCAGTAAGCCAATAACTTCTAAATACAGTATTTGCTGATCAATTGAAGTCTCCTTTGGATAAGGAATTCGGTTTGTGAAGACGTAGAGCGATTCACCAGTAGTATCTTCTATTCGGTAGCAGCCCCCAAAGTAAAAGTAAGAGCTCCAAGCCACTGTACCGCTCACGCTAAATACGCGTCGGTGCAATGCTTGTGGGTAACTTTTCACAGCGTCGAAATCGTCAAAATTTTTAATACGAGTGCTAGGAGTCAATGTCATCTCTGGTACGTTGCAAAGGTTCGTCACTGCGACCACAACAACCAGGAGTAGTACGAAAAAGAAGGTAGTTAAACAGCCTCTTTTTCGATTGGGCTTTGATTGAACTGTAATGTTGTACACGAGGTCGATGTTTAAAACGTTATTCATCGCCCCCTCTCTTCTTTAAATCAAATTAAAATGAGGTTTAGTTTATATTTATTGAAAAAAAAATTATTAATTTTATAAAACAACCTGTATTGTCCACATATGCGGATAAAAATTTTGTGTTTTGTTAGAAGATATATTATCTTTGAGTCGGAAACTATTCTTTACTTTGTATTTTATAATTTGATTTCGATACAAACATACAATTTTAATTCTAATAATCAAAAAAAAATGATTATTTTTTAGTGTTATTTTTGTGTTAACTGTTTAATTATGACAAAATCTGTAAAATCAGCCACTTCCTCCCTATCTGTATTTTTTCATACACCAGAAAATCAGCTTCTTATGGAATCTCGTCAATCTCATGGGCAATTGTTAAAGCAATTATTAAAGGAGCGAAATATAGATATTCCCGAATTTTTTGAAATTTTAAAAGACGAAATTAGCTCTTTGAGTACAGTCTATAAATTATTGGACAGTGAAATTATCAGTAAAGCGCGCTTATGCCTCATTTGTACGTTATTTGGCGTAAGTCCCACCTATTTTGGAAAACCCGCCGATTACTTCGAACCCATAGCAAATCCATTAGCCTCCCAACAAGATAAACGCTTAGTGATTTACAATTATATCAAGGAGAGTAAGGGCAACTACAATGCTTTTGTGGATGAATATTTTGAGGCTTTTACGAAAAACGCATTACAAGCAAAAGAAAACTTATATATACTTGATTACTTAGCAAGCAAGTATGGGTTGAAACTTCGAGATAATATCGCTTATTTTCATGTGGAGAATAAGAAATACTTCGAAACGTTACAGCAGTATATTCAAATGCAAGCGGACGAGGATAACAATATAAAGTTTGATTATCGGCGGATCTGTCAGCTGCCACTTCACGCTTTTTCTGCGCCCGGAGAAGTTTCTTTTGAGCGAAAAGTAGAATTTGTAGTAGAATCGTTATTTGAAGAGACTTTCGAGCATATATGCTGGTGTTATATGAATTTGGGGGACCAATTTAAGTTTTATGTAGTGCAAAACCCAATTCGGCTATACAGTTACTATATATTTGATAAAGAGGCTATTATCAGCGAATATTTGCGGTTTGATATGTACGGAGCACCCATTCCTGATATCTTATTTATTGACCGATTAAATGAACCCATGAGAGATAAAACAGCTGATAAACTCATAGACAATTACTTAGAAGAATTTGATAAGATGCAGCAAGAAACTGTACTTTCCAAACAGAAATTCATACCCAAACGGAGCTTTTTCTTTTGCACGGCGAGTAGGTTGGCAAGGATACAGGAAAAAATAGTAGATAAAAAACAGGAATTGGAAAAAATACGGGTTGAATATAATAAGTTGACAGATAAGTTTATAAAGAACCTCATTATGCCTACATCTGAAGAAAAGGCAACTCAAAAAAGTATGCAAACTACTAGACATCATTTGGAAAAAGAGATAGAAGAGCTACGACTTATAGAAGAAAATTTACAAATCAAAAGAAATATTGTAACAAAGTACAGTGGTAGTTAGATACACAACAGTATTTGCCTACTAACAATCTTTTCGCTTTCTGTGCGAACTTTCTATCTTGCGTTTGGCGTTGGAGGCATAATCACCCAAGACGACCTTTATGCTACAGCGCACTTTTACCCTCTATCGCAATTCTTTTGGCGGCTTATCCCGAGATATTTGGTTACTCGCTTTTGTCACTTTTATCAATCGGAGTGGTACGATGGTCGTGCCGTTTCTTACGGTATATCTTACTTTTCAATTACATTTTACGTTGCCGCAGGCGGGCTGGGCAATGGCTTGCTTCGGTATTGGTTCTATTTTGGGCAACCTCATTGGCGGTAAGCTGACGGATAAAATCGGGTATTATCAAGTGCAATTCTGGTCGCTGATTTTGAGTGGCATTTTGTTTATCAGTTTGCTCAACGCGCATACGTTTCCGCAAGTGTGTGTGGCGGTTTTTGTGCTGGCGGTGGTGGCAGATGCATTTCGACCGGCGAATCACGCTTCTATCGCCATTTATAGCAAAGTGGAAAATCGTACGCGCTCGTACTCGCTTGTACGGCTGGCTATCAATTTGGGATTTGCCATTGGTCCGGCTGCTGGAGGCTTACTGGTGGCTACACGCGGCTACGACTTGATGTTCTGGGTAGATGGCTTGACGTGTCTGGCAGCGGCGGTGCTGTTTCGGGTGTTTTTAAAATACAAAAAAGAGGAAAAAGGAATAGAAGCAACTACTGAAATTGTGATTCCAACTGGAAACGGTTTACCATATAAAGACCGTAAATTCCTGTTATTCATGGTGTTGACTACGATTAGCGCGCTGGTTTTTATGCAGTTTTTTTCTACGTTGCCCGTATTTTACAAGCGAGAATTTGCGATGAGCGAAGGGCAAATTGGGACGCTACTGGCGCTCAACGGACTATTGATTGCATTGGTAGAAATGCCTATTATTTACACCTTAGAAGGAAAAACATTCCGAAAGCTGACGACGATTGGCGGAGGTGTACTGCTCTTTGGAGCGTCGTTTTTAATGTTGGAATTGGCACATTTTTGGCAAGGGATTCTGGTTATTTCGGTCGTTGTCATTACGTTTGGCGAAATTTTTATGATGCCTTTTTCGAATGTGTTTGCACTTGAACGTTCCACACCGGCTACACGTGGGCAGTACATGGCGTTGTATTCCAGCAGTTGGTCAGTTGCACACACGTTTGCGCCAATGCTTGGGCTGCTCATTGCAAATGCGTGGGGATTTCGTACTTTGTGGTATGTACTGGCAGGGCTTTGTGTGATTGCTTTTTTAGGGTACAAATTATTGGAACGACAACCTGCAATTGTACCGATTCAACCGCATCAAGAATTATTAGAAGAAGAATGGTTGGTAGAAGAAGTAGTTACGATAGATGATATTCGGTAATATCCTAACTTGTTTGCATAAGCGAATTTAAACAAGTTGGCACTGTAAATAAAAGACTGTTTTTGGGGTAATAGTTGAGTTGCCCCGTGCTTTAGCGCGGGGATAAAAGAGATAAGTGCTTTGGGCTTTAGCCAAATCATTCGTTGATTAGGCTAAAGCCCCCAAATTATGCTTATTCTATAACCCTGCGCTAAAGCGCAGGGCAATTGTCAATCAAAAACCAGTCTTTTATTCACAATCCAAACAAGTTTGGATATTACAAAAATAAAAATGGGGGCTACGAAAGCCCCCAAAAAACACCTAAAACCCATATTCAAATCTTGTAAACCTTTGTTCGTTTTTTTGGTTGTTGAAGCACTCCGCTAATTTCTTTATTTCCTTCCCTTTGTCGTGCTCCAACCATTTCAACTTGTTTGATGCTATTATGACTGTGGAACGGAAAAAAAGTCACGAAGTAACGCACTTTTTTTGAAATTTTTTTCGCACTACTATTTTAGGGAGGTATACGAACAATGGGCTATAAAGGTTCACATTTGAAGTAGATTAAAAGTTAAATTTTTTTAAAGTATAAAATGGCAAAAGCCGCTGATGACGAATCACCAACGGCTTTTGTTGTACTTGTGCGTTGCCAATACAATTCGGCACTACCTTATTTCTTCTTGCTCCACTCTGCGATGGACTTGTCGTTCATACGGATGTAGTCATCGTTCTTCGCTTCAACTGCCAATTTCTTCGACATTTCCGCCGTTTTGATGGCATCTGCCGTTTTGCCCATGTCCGCCAAAATCAAAGATTCTGTGCGTAAGTTCCAAAACTTCGCGTCTTTCGCATTTGCTTTTTGGATGTGCGTCAGTGCTTTCGCGTAGTCTTTTTTGTCGTAATAAAAGCTGGCTGCTGCCGAGTAATCATTTTGACTTGGTCCAGCCATCACGCGCTCAATGTCCGCCATTACACGTTTTTCTACTTCCACTTGCAGGGGCAGACTCACTTTGGTCTTTTCCCACATGATGTCAATGTTAGCCGTTGTGTTAGTGATATCGTTCACACCAATCGTAAACGTTTCGACCATATCACCCAACATTTTAGGCTTTGCCATGAACGTTGCAACAGGCGTTTTGTCAGCATAACCACCAGCGTTTGGCGTGTCATAGGTGAATAGCATCACCGTCCACTCGCTCATATCTGGCTTGGTGTACAATGCGTAGGAGCCTTTCTTCAGTTCTTTACCGCCGATGATTACATCGTCGCCAAACGTCAATTTTGTTGCGGAATTAGCACCAGTGCGCCACATAGCACCTGCGGGAACTATTCCATCTTTCGCAAAGATAGCCCGTCCTTTTGCGCTTGGGCGAGAGTAGAGAATCGTAATGTCGGTCAAGCCAACGGTTTGTTTCAATTCGCTGGTCGTGCTGGGTGCTGGGGTGCGAATCTGAGCGTCCGCAGCAAGCGTCAAGCACACTAAAATGGCAATTGCAAAAATGTTTGAGAAAAATCGTTTCATCGTAACTTGGTTTTGATTATAATTGATGTCCAATTGCGGCAAAGGTAGCTTTTTTAAAACGAGGTATGAACGTATGAACCAGTTTTCACATTTCTTTAAGATTTAAAACGGGAGATGGAGACTAGGTGACCAAGTACCAACTACCAAATACAGATTACTAAATACGAAGTACCTGAAAAATGGAACAACTAAAACCTGAACGCATCACGATGCGCACTATCTGGCACGGTATGCTTGATATTTTTAATCTGGAGCGCGGGCTGATTCAAACCACGATCACGCTTACAAAACGTCCCGGGCAAGCCATTCGGGAATACTTATTGGAAGACCGCGAACGGCTCATGCCGCCGTTTCGCTTTCTGATTTTTATGGTGGCAATTGGTACGTTCATTACCGTGCAATATTTCAAATTTAATCCTGCTTGGATGGGAGATTTTAACACCGAATTGCAAGAAGGGGCTAAAAGTGCTACGGAGGGCGTTCAAGAAAAAGATGTATTTCTCAAAAGTTATTTAGAGAATGCAACTTATCTATTCAACAATTATTTCAACTTATTTATCCTATTAAGTGTGCCTATGGCAGCAGTCGGGACGATATGGATTTTTCGCCGCCGGTTTAATTATGCAGAGCATTTAGTAGTAAATAGCTACGTGTCTGGTTATCTGACTGTTGTGTACATTGTGATTTCTCCTATCCTGTTCGTCATTGACTTTACAATTTTAAGTGCTATTTATACCATTATTACTTTTAACCGACATTTCCCAGCCAAATATTTGAAAAAAGGATTAATCTCCATCTTTG
>CAZJXN010000221.1:0-6545 GCA_964549655.1 uncultured Saprospiraceae bacterium | reverse complement strand
ACCGATGACCTCTTGCATGCCATGCAAGCGCTCTAGCCAGCTGAGCTAATCCCCCAAAATTTATAATCGAACCGCTGACCTTCCCGACCTGTGTCGGGACGCTCTAGCCAGTTGAGCTAATCCCCCTTTTCAAAAGTGAGGCGAATTTAGTATTTTCCATTCAAAAAACCAAGAAATCCTTTACTTTCGTCGCGCATTAATTTAAATAACCATGGAACGAATCACAGAATCCCCTTCCAAATACCGGCATCTGGATCAAATGGCGGTGTCCGAAATTTTGCAACACATTAATAATGAAGATAAAACAGTACCGTATGCGGTAGAACGTGCTATGCCACAAATCGAAGCACTCGCAAAAGTGGTGGTAGAAAAAATGCGCGAAGGTGGGCGACTGTTTTACATTGGCGCGGGTACGAGCGGGCGATTGGGTATTTTGGATGCCTCCGAATGTCCACCAACGTTTGGCGTGCCGCATGATTGGGTGGTGGGATTGATAGCTGGTGGAGATAGTGCAATTCGCAAAGCGGTGGAATTTGCAGAAGATAGTACGACACAGGCTTGGGAAGATTTAAAAGCGTATCAAATTGATAGTCAGGATGTTGTAGTTGGAATTGCAGCTTCTGGTACTACGCCTTATGTCATTTATGGGTTAAAAACTTGTCAGGAAAATGGAATTGTGACGGGTTGCATTGTTTGTAATTCGGGTTCGCCCGTAGCGCAAGTGTCTGATTTTCCAATTGAAGTGGTAGTCGGTCCGGAGTTTGTAACAGGCAGTACGCGCATGAAATCTGGCACGGCGCAGAAGTTGGTTTTGAATATGATTAGTACAACGGTGATGATTCATCTCGGTAGGGTAGTGGATAACAAAATGGTGGATATGCAACTCAGCAATGTAAAACTAGTAGACCGAGGGGTGAAAATGCTGATGGATGCAACGGGATTGAGCTACGAAGCGGCAGAGGTAGCGTTATTAAAACATGGTAGTGTGCGGAAGGCGATAGAAAACTTGGGATATTAAGATATTATGATATTTGAATATGGAGACATTAAAAAACTTTGCGACTTTGCGCCTTTGCGTGAGAATGTTGGGAACTTCACATATACGTTTTCGTTCTATCTAAATGGACGAACGCATCAACATAGCCATCGAGCGGTTAGAAAAAGTTTTTGGTCGGCAACTCAGCTACTCACAGCGTCCGCCGATGGAGCAGTTGATGATGACGATTCTATCGCAGCGTACGAATTATGCCGATGAAAAAAAAGCGTACGACCAAATGCGCGAACGCTTCGGCTCTTGGGGAAATATTGCCGACGCACCATTAGAAGAACTTACCGAAGCGATTAAACCATCCAATTATCCAGAAATAAAAGCGCCTCGTATTCAAGCAGTTATCAAACAAATTATAGCCGAAAAAGGAACGACGGATTTAAATTTTATAAACGAAATGACCACGGAAGCGGCGATGGAATGGCTCCGCAAATTGCCCGGTGTAGGTCCAAAAACAACCACTTTTTTATTACTTTTTACATTCAAACGTCCTGTCTTGCCCGTGGATACGCATGTGTATCGCGTCTCGCATCGTGTGGGTTTGATTACCTCCAAAACTACTCAAGAAAAAGCACATATTTTACTGTTGCAAATGCTGCCACCTATTGCAGATGAACTATTGAATTTCCACAAGTTATTTTTTAAACACGGACAAAAAGTCTGTACTTGGAATCATCCAAAATGTACCGAATGCGTGTTGAAAGATATTTGCGATTTCGGGCGAAGTGTGTTGAAAATAGAAGAACCTATGCCAGTAGGCAGTCAATAATAGTAACAAAAAGTAAATTTTATAATAATATTGTTCTTTCAAGTATTTTTTAATCCTTTTTGCATAACTATAACTATAACACTGTCATTTACGTATTGGGAATAAATAAATATCTTATTAATATTGCATTCTATCACTGAAAGTATTATATTTATATATCTACTCCAAGCAACAGTTTTCCCTTCTAAAGGGAGGATAATTGGCAATAAATTGAATGTTTTGCCAGACAAGACGTTAAACAAGCTTTCTTTTCAGTATTAAATGCTGGGTTTTTATCGAAATAGGCAAATGCCTAAGCTTCACTATTGAACATTACACTTATCTTAAGTAACGAAGGCTCACCCTTTAGAGCATTGCATATTCGTTACCTCCGAGTCAATTTGGGTTGATTAAACAGCTTAGAAAACAATCCGCGTCATCTTCACGTACGACCTAGCACGGGTATGCTTAAAAATTATGATAGCTTCATGGCACTTATGCTATGAACTGATAAAGAGGCTTATAACCAATTTCTTAACCAAAACCGATACATTATCAGATGTTTTTCAGCAATTCAATGGCGCTCGAGGCTCCATCTTTTTAACTCGAAAGAGTTGATAAAAGTAGGAAAAATGCGAGCATTTTTCTTGATTGCGTTGTGGCTGGGAATAACCCTGCCTCACAATGACGTATATTTATTTTTACAACGCACTGTTTCCCAATGAATTCTGGTATCTGGCATCTGACTTCTGGCATCTAAATTAGTATAATACTAAAATGAAATTAAAATGGCGTATTAAATTATTTTAAAACCATGTAAATCAATCACTTACTGACTGCCAACTGCGTACAGCCAACTGCATACTGGTATAAGGTATTGACTTTCACCATTCCTACCAGTTCCAATGCTAGTTTCAGCGTTTCAGGTTCGGGCAATACCTGTGGGAATATCTCTCGCAGTTTGACATTTTATGCGCCTTCGTCTTTGAAGAAAGAGATTTCAACGGAACAATCTGCGGTATCAGTATTTCCTAATCCTACCGCTGATTTTATCAACGTAAACTTGGATAGAGATAAATTATTTTCTAAAGATTTGCCGTTCAGGCCTTCACCGGAAGATATCGCCACCACCGTGCAGCTTCAGGATGCAGCAGGAGGCCTTGTTCGATCTATAAATCGAATTGGCTCGGATTCATCTGTCAAAATTGACATAAGAGATTTACCTACTGGGGTGTACTTTCTCGTTGTCAAACGCAATGGAGAAACGCACACGGAGAAAATTGTAAAAAATTAGAACCATTGTATCGGTAACTTGAAATTATCCTCTGTTCCACCCCAAAGTGGGTGGACAGGGGATATTTCATTTGAATATTCGCATCAACATCGAATTACTCGGTTGCAAATCTGGCATCTTTTTAAAAATAGTGTCGCTTAAACGCCTCAATCGCCTCATACTCTGGCAAACCTAACTGATCGTATAATTTCGCGGTGCCACGGTTACGTTGTTCGGCGCGCTCCCAAAATTCACGTGAATCGTGACCGGGAAAGAGCGGACGGTCTTTCTGCGATTGGTGTTTAAAAATCGCACGGCGTTTACGCAAGAGTTCTTCTGGACTAATCGGCACCGCCATATCAATATTTTCCACTTCCCATTCCTGCCAAGCACCACGATAGAGCCAGAGCCAACAATCGTTTATCCATTCGTCGCCCTCTTTTTTACACTGTTCTAAGGCTTGAAAAATAGCTTGCAAACACACCCGATGCGTCCCATGCGGATCCGACAAATCACCTGCTGCAAAGACTTGATGTGGCTTCACTTGTCGTAATAAATCTACAATAATTTGAATGTCGGCTTCGCTTAACGGCTTTTTTTTCACCAAACCAGTCTCATAAAATGGCATATCCAAAAAGTGCATATTTTCATCGTTGATACCCACATAGCGGCAGCCGGCTTTTGCTTCGCCCCGCCGAATCAATCCTTTCAATTTTTGCACCTCTTTGGAGTCAACTTCTCCCGCTTTTTTGGCTTTAATTTTTTCTCGAATGGTCGTAAAAAGCGACTGCGTAACTTCTGGATGCAAGCCAAAAGACTCATGAAAATCATTTACAAAATCGGCAAAACGCACCACGTCGTCATCAAAAACTGCAATGTTGCCGGACGTTTGGTACGCAACGTGTACGTCATGCCCCTGATCGTGCAGGCGGATGAAGGTACCGCCCATCGAAATTACGTCGTCATCAGGATGCGGACTGAAAAGGACAACGCGCTTCTGTGTTGGGTTGGCGCGTTCTGGGCGGTGGGTATCGTCTGCATTGGGTTTGCCACCAGGCCAGCCTGTAATGGTACGCTGTAATTCGTTGAAAACCTTGATGTTAATATTATAAGAAGAATCATATTCTGTGATTAAATCCACCATACCATAATCTGCATAATCTCGGTTGGTCAATTTTAGAATCGGCTTTCCTGCTTTTAAACTCAACCAAGTCACGGCTCGTTTTATTAAATGGTCATCCCAGTCGCATGGACCGACCAGCCAAGGCGTTTTTGTTCGGGTAAGATGGGCTGCCGCTGCTTCGTCAAGAATAATCGTGGTATTCGGATGTTTTTGTAAATAGGTAGCTGGTACGGCATCGGTCACTTCTTCCTGTACGGTTTGAGAAATAATCGGCGCTTTTCCCTCTCCCCAAGCCATAAGAACAATGCGTTTGGCATCCAAAATCGTACCGACACCCATCGTGATGGCTTTGCGCGGCACGTTGCTTTCTTCAAAAAAATCACTGGCAGCATCTACAATTGTGATATAATCAAGTGTGATGAGGCGCGTGCGAGAATCCATGCCAGAGCCAGGTTCATTGAATCCGATATGCCCCGTGCGACCAATGCCCAGAATTTGTAAATCTAATCCGCCAAGCGTCCTGATTTTTTCTTCATACGTTTTACAAAATGCCTCTACTTCCTTGCGGGGCAAGGTACCGTCTGGGATGTTTATATTTTCGGGCAGTATATCTACATGGTTGAACAAATTCTCCTTCATAAAACGCACATAGCTCTGCAACTGGTCAGGCTGTATCGGATAGTATTCGTCCAAGTTAAACGTAACAACATTTTTAAAACTCAAACCTTCCTCTTGATGCAGCCGCACCAATTCCGAGTAAACGGTGGTGGGAGTAGAACCGGTCGCCAAGCCAAGCACACAGGGCTTTCCATCTGCTGCTTTGGTACGAATAAGCTCCGCAATCTCGTGGGCAACTGCTTTAGAAGCCGCTGTAGAATTGGGGTAAATGAGTAATGGAATTTTTTCAGAATGACTTTTTAGGTGCATATTTTTCAGACTTAGTGACTTAAAGAATGAGGGACTTAGAGATTATAGACTCAGAGACCAAGCAAAAGTGCGATATTTTGAGATATTTATACTCAACTCTGTACAAAAAATTAAAGGGAGTGATTTATATCAGATAGATATGCGCTTTACCGAGTTTTTTTCTACACGAAGCAAGCATTCTACTTAGATATTCTTGAGCGTAGAAGTAAGATAGCTGTCAAATTTCACTTTTAATTTACAATTTCTTAATAAAAGAAAAGTAGACAGGGAGCGTCTGGTAGCACTTACTTCGCTCCTATTCTGGTTTAGAAGATTTTATATTTTTTTGCCCATTTTCTTTTACAGAATTAAAATAATCCTATTTTGTTATCGACAATTTGAAAATATTGTAAAAAAGAGTACCCCATATACGATCCCCAAAAGGAATAATCAGTCGAAAAGCGTTGCTTCTTTCGATTGGGTTTTAATTTCTTAACCAAAATTCTCATTAGCATGAAAACACTCTTGCTGGTGTGCGTCTGCACACTGCTCGGCTTTGGCACGCTTTATGCTCAACGTACCGTACGGGGTACTATTACGGACGAAGCAGGCGATTGACATTTGACTTGATTTCCAACGGCGAAACACAGGTGATCGTGAATGACCGAGATATTTTGGGTTTTCCAGGTCACCCCATTACAAGTGCAGGTGCTGCCAGCTATTATGGCTCTTTTGGTTTGATACTTGATTTCGATCTTGCTACTGGTAAAATTACAGCTATTAAAAATTATTACGGTACGCCGCCTAATTATGTAGCTGCCAATACCCGTTCGGCAGAGTTGGATCCATCTGGTGTAAATACCTATGATGCGGCAACGAAAACGATCAAGATTAAATATTGGATGAATCAACCAAGTGTAATCACGCCACACAGAACGGCTTTCGATGAGACTTGGGTGTACAGTGGTGATAGATAGTATTATAGTTTTATAATATTATAATACGATAAATAATAAATAAGAGGCTGCTGAATGATTCAGTAGCCTCTTTTCTTTTCTCAACAGTGGTCTGAGATTCTGATTTCCGACTTCCCACTTCTTTTTACGCTACTTCTTTTCCCATCGAAGCCTGCCACAGTTCAAACCACTCCTCGCGGGTAAGCGCGGTGTCGAGGGCTTTGACGGCAGCTTTAATGCGGTCAATATTGGCGGTGCCAAGTACGGGCAGAATGCCTGCTGGGTGCATGAGTAGCCAAGCCAGCAGAATTTGGTCAATCGTAGTTTCGGTGCGTTGGGCGACCATTTCTTGGGCGATGGCGAGGACACGCTGTGCGTTAGCATCCGTACTATCGGTAAAAATACTGCCACCACCGAGTGGCGACCATGCCATTGGTTTGAATCGGTGCAAGAGGCATTGGTCGAGCGTACCGTCTAAAAATGGATTTAAA
>CAZJXN010000220.1:0-6592 GCA_964549655.1 uncultured Saprospiraceae bacterium | reverse complement strand
ATCCCTTGCTTTCCGCCGCTCTTTTTCGTATTTTTGTAGCTATGAAATTCGTAGATGTAAAAAACGACGTTGCATTTCGCAAGATATTTGGCAATGAGAACAAAAAAATCATTTTGATTTCTTTTCTCAATGCTGTATTGGGCTTGGAAGGTCAAGACCGAGTGAAGGAAGTAACTTTGCTTAATCCTTTTCAATTGCCGCGAATTATCGGCGAAAAAGCTTCCATTATTGATGTGCGAGCAACAGATAAGCGCGGTGTAACTTTCATTGTAGAAATGCAAGTGGCAGAACGGGCAGGATTTGATAAGCGGGTTTTGTATTATACTTGTAAAGATTATGCAGGTCAAATTAAGGTGGGCGATGATTATCCGGCATTACGTCCGGTTTATTTCATTGGTATTTTAGATTTTAATTTTTTCGCCGGTAAAAATTATCTCTCCAAACATTTGATTATAGATGAAGAAACGGGTGAATGTGTGTTTAAAGATATGCAATTTCGCTTTATTGAATTACATAAGTTTAATAAAAATGCGGATGGTTTAGACAGCATTATAGATCAATGGACTTTTTTTATTAAAAACGCAGACGAGTTGGAAGTAATACCAGAAAACGTAGAAGATGAAGGACTTGCAGCCGCTTACACAGAAGCAGCCCAGCATAATTGGACAAAAGAAGCGTATGATGCCTATATTTATGCGGGTATGCGAGCACAGGACGAACGAGGAATAGTAGAACTTGCGGAACGGCGCGCTGAAGAGAAAGGAGAAAAGAATAGTAAATTGCAAATTGCGAGAGAAATGAAAATAGAAGGTGAGCCAAAGGAAAAAATTATAAAATATACGGGCTTGACGGAGGAAGAAATAGATGAACTGTAAAAGTCAAAAATTAATTTAGTAAACTACCATTCCAAAAATATAAAACGATGCGTACAATCTTCTCATTTCTATTTACCTGCGTTCTCGTTGCTGCTTATGCCCAAAAAGACGTACCGACTGACTATTTGACGAGTGAATTCCACAAATCCCGCCGCGAAGCTTTGCGTAAAATGATGCCGAAAAACTCCGTCGCGGTCTTCTTTGCCAATCCCGTGCGCAATCGCGCCAATGACGTGGATTTCCAGTACCATCAAGACCCAGATTTTTATTACCTCACCGGATATACAGAACCGCACACGGTTTTGATGATATTTTCGGATGACCAGCAAGCCAATTCTGGTGCAAAATATAATGAAATCGTGTTTGCACAATCACGCGACCCGCAAAGTGAAATGTGGAACGGGCGGCGACTTGGACCCGATGGCGTGCGCGAGAAATTAGGGTTTGCGACCGTCATTGACCATGAACAATTTAAAGAATACGGCTTGAATTATAGCAGTTTTGATAAAGTGATGTTCTTTAATTTCAAAAATGATGCGCGGGATGAAAATGGCGATGCGGATTTGTATGATTTAATGGAAGGTTTTAAAACGAAAGCTAAAATTCCTAAAAATTTTGATGGTGCATCGCGGCAATTATATGCCCTTATAAAGGATACGAATCGGACTTTAGCAGAGAAAAAAGAAGCGTTGTACAATCGGAGCCGCCGAGACCCCAGCATGCTGAAAGATCCCTTGGTAGAAGAGTTTATGAGTGCCAAAGACAACGAAATGGCAATGAAAGTCATGGCTAAGATGCCCAATGATAATCTGGATGTAGCTTCTTTAGAGCAATATATGGACCAACTGCGCGAAACCAAGTCACCAGAAGAATTGAAATTATTGCGCAAAGCCATTGAAGTAAGTTGTGTCGGGCAGGTAGAAGTGATGAAAGCCTTGAAGCCGAAGATGTCGGAGTCAGGTATTCAGGGATTGCATGAGTTTGTGTATAAAATGTATGGCTCGGAATATCAAGGTTATCCGTCTATTGTGGGTGCGGGACAAAATGGTTGTATTTTACATTACATTGAAAATAGTAAAACGCAGTTGGGCGATGAAATGGTGTTAATGGATTTGGGTGCGGAATATCATGGTTACACAGCGGATGTAACGCGCACGGTTCCTGCGGACGGCACTTTTTCGGTGGAACAAAAAGCGATTTATAATATTGTTTTGGAAGCGCAAACGGCTGGTTTTGAAGCGTGTAAAGTAGGCAATGATTTTCGGTCCACGCATCAAGCAGCAAGGGAAATTGTAGATAAACGATTAGCAGAATTGGGTATTATTAAAGCCGGACAGCAGCATAATTACTTTCCACACGGCACCTCGCATTATTTGGGCTTGGATGTACACGACCGCGGCACGGGCGGCAAATTCAAACCCAACACCGTCATCACCGTCGAGCCGGGCATTTACATTCCAGAAGGTAGCCCGTGCGATAAGAAATGGTGGGGCATTGCGGTCCGTATTGAGGATGATATTTTAATCACTGAAAAAGGTTGGGAAAACCTCTCTGCTCGTGCGCCGCGCACCGTAGAAGATATTGAAAAATTGATGGCAATGCCAAGTGCGCTGGATGATTTTATGTTGCCGGATTTGGAGAAGAAGAATTAATACCAGTTGGCAGTGGGCAGTAAGCAGTAGGCAGCCGCTAATCACTTGATAAACAATTTTAAAATATTATAATACGTCATGTTAGTTTTATTGTGATGTAATTTAGATACCATACAGAGAAGCAAAAGGAGAAAATAGGCTATTCGATTCAATTCGGGTAGCCTATTTAATTTTAATTAAGTTTTCAATTTCACACAATTACAAACTGCCAACTCTCAACTGCTTACTGCCTACCGCCTACCGCTCACTGCTCACTGCTCACTGCTCACTGCTCACTGCCTACCGCTCACTGCTTACTGCCCACTGCCTCCTGGTCATTAAAATCAGCTTAAACTTCTATTCATTTTCGGTGTTTGTCGGTTTCACTGGACTTTGCAAAAAAGTACTGCTACTTTTGCATCGTGTAATTTTTACACCAACTATTTTTTGCTTTCAAATTTTAATTCAATCATGAAAAAAATTCTTATTCACCTGACTTTTATGCTATTTGTTTTCACGGCTGCTGCTCAACCCCCGCAAGGTGGAATGCCCTCGACAATGGGCGGCGGTGGCGGTTCGAAAATGAACATCGGTCGTTTATATGGTAAAATTGTAGATGCCAACACCAAAGAACCACTTGCATACGCCTCGGTGACGGCTTGGGCGGTCATTGGCACGCGCGACTCGCTCATGGGCGGAATGCTGACGGAAGATAACGGCGAATTTAATATCACTGGCTTGCCTTTTGGTGCGTATAAAGTTAAAGTAATGTTTGTCGGATATAAAGATTTTATGAAAATGGCGCGCGTCGTACCACCGAGTAATGTCGAACAGGATTTAGGCGATTTGGCACTTGCCGGCGATTCAAAAGTATTAGGTACGGTGGAAGTGACTGCCGAAAAAGCCGGTACGCAGTTGAGTTTGGAAAAGCGCGTTTTCAATGTAGATAAAAACATTACCAGCACTGGCGGCACGGCGGAAGATGTGTTGAAAAATGTACCTTCGGTAACGGTAGATATGGACGGGAGCGCCAAGCTGCGTGACCGAGGGACGACCATTTACGTGGATGGCAAACCCACCGTGATGTCGCTGACGCAAATTCCCGCCGACCAAATTGAAAGCGTGGAAGTGATTTCTAATCCTTCTGCCAAATACGAAGCGGCTACCAGTGGCGGTATTTTGAATATCGTATTAAAGAAAAATCGCAAACCGGGCTACAATGGCATCGTGAGCGCGGGCGCAGGTACGCAAGGGCGTTACAACGGGATGTTCAGTTTAAACTTGCGCGAAGGACGCTTTAACTTTACCAGTTTTTATAATATAAATGCCAGTAATAATCCAGCGCCGGGCTATGCTTACCGTACGAATTTGAATCCTGATGGCTCGATTGCCAATTATTTCAATCAATATACCGACACCAAGTTCAACACCAATTTTCAGATTGGGCGCATCGGCGTAGATTATTCTATCAACAATCGCAACACGCTGACGCTGAGCGGTACGAAAGTGGGTGGCAAGTTCAACATTAATTCTGACCAAGACTACGAGTTTTTAAATGCTGCCAAAGACACCTTGGAATACGGCAACCGCCTCACCAAGCCGCGCAATACGTTCAACAACACGACCCTCGAAGGGCAATGGGTAAAGACATTTGCTAAAAAAGATAGGTCACTCACCACCTTGTTCAACTACGGCTGGGGAACGGGCTCCAACGCCGCGCAATGGACGACCACTGGCTTCGACGCGAATGACCATGCACTCCTCAACTACCCGGAATTGGTAAATATTGCTGGTGATAATCAGAATCAGCAGGCGGTTTTTCAAATGGATTATGTGAATCCGCTCAACGATTCGACCAAGTTGGAAGTAGGCGTGCGTACCTTTTGGAGCGGTCGCGACCAGGAATACTTGTTCAGTCCGTTTGATTATGAAAAAAATGCGTATGTGCAGGACAGCGAATTTTCCCAAAATAATCGCATCACCGAAATGATTAACGCCGCGTACATCAATTTTAGCAGCCGTTTGAAATATCAAATCAGTTATCAAATTGGTTTGCGCTTTGAGCAATCGAACCTGACAGGCGACTCGAAATTGGATGACCGCCCCGACTTTGGCTACGATTATCCAAACAAAGGCAAGGATATTTTGAACACGCTGTTTCCGTCTATTTACATTGCTAAAAAACTGCCGAATAATGGTGAATTAGGGGTGAATTTTAGTCGTAAAATCCAGCGTCCGAACTTCATGCAAATCATGCCGGGCATTCAAAACAACGACCGCCAAAACATCCGCATCGGCAATCCGAGTTTGCAACCGGAGTTTATCAACTTGGCAGAAATCAATTACAATAAAATATTTGGCAAACACAACTGGCTATCAACGATTTACACCAGTATCGAGACGAATTCTATCAAACCGCTGTCACTTCCATCCGAAACCGACCCTTCGGTTTTGGTCACTACCTTTGTAAATGGGCAGAATGAAACCCTGTATGGTTTGGATAACACGCTGAAGCTCGCTTTTGGTAAAAATATGGACATCATGCTGAATGCCAACGTGTTTAACTTTAGTGTGAATGTAGATACGTTTAGCAATACCGGTTGGGCAGGCAATGGCAAAGTGAGTCTCAGCTATCGCTTACCGGCGAGTTTTTCGGTGCAAATCAATGGCGCTTACGAAGGCAATCGCCCGCAGCCGCAGGGCGACCGTAAAGGTATTACTTATGCCGATTTTGCAGTTAAAAAATCATTCTTTAATAATATTGCTAATATTACATTTAATATTAACGACGTATTTAATACGCGCCGTGAAGTCACCTTCCTCGAATTACCCCAATATTATCAGGAAAGTATGCGCCGCCGCGACACTCGTTTTTACCGCATTTCAATACAAATTCCTTTCGGCAAACCCGATGCTTCGATTTTCAAGAAAAGACCAGAGCGGCAGCAGCAAGAGCAGCCGGATTTTGGGAATTGATACGTCCATGCCAAGCGGCTACAAGCCCGCTATAAGCGTGTACCGGCGGGCTCTACCCGCCGTAGTAATATGGCGGCGGATGAAGTCCTCCGGTACACTTGTTCGCATTCTTATAAAGGAGCGGACTATTTCTTGGATTTTAACTTAAAAAAAGCCATTTTTGTAAAAAACATACTCAATGACCATAGCATACAATTCGGTTTATGATGAACTCGCCTATTTTCTCGCTAGCCTTTCGCCCCGTCGAGTGGTAGCCTACAAAGCCTCGCCTAAAGCCCAAGCGCGGGTGAATGAACTATTAGAAAAAAATAAAACCGTGGGATTGACCTCCGAAGAAAATGCAGAAATGGAAAGATACATGACGGTAGAGCATATTGTAAGGCTGGCGAAAGCCAAAGCACTTCAAAAACTCAATGCTGCATGAGTGTTTACCTTTCTCGTGCCATCCGAAAATTGGTGATAGCAAGGGCAGGACATCGCTGTGAATATTGCCGTATATTAGAATATTTATCAAGTTTTGACTATCATATTGACCACATTATCAGTATTCAACATGGTGGACTTGACACGCTTAATAATCTTGCTTTGAGTTGTGCGCCTTGCAATTGGAAAAAAGGTTCTAACATCAGTACGCTACTTGAATTGGAGGGTGCTTTGATTCCATTATTTAATCCAAGAACCCAAGATTGGTTTGACCATTTTGAAGCCAAGAAAGGTGTTCTAATACCACGTACCCGAATAGGAGAAGCCACTATAAAATTACTGGAACTTAACCAGCCCAACAAGATAGAAGAACGTTTTGAAATGACGCTTACTGGATTTTACCCTTAAACTTTCGGCAATAAATAACGCTTTCTTGGTAAGCTAAGTTTATAAAAATAAATAAGTTAAAAAATTAACAAATAAGTTGACTGTTCTAAAACAATGGATTATATTTGCATCATACCTACAAAGTACCGTACCGACGAATATTACTTCCTGCATCATCACTGAAAAAACGTACCCCAGTAACACACGACACATCCTACCTGTACTATTTCGATTCAAACAGATACTGCTTCTTTTATCAGATAATCAATGATTCTCAAAAGCGGAATTGATGTCTTAGCT
>CAZJXN010000219.1:0-6687 GCA_964549655.1 uncultured Saprospiraceae bacterium | reverse complement strand
CCGATGCCAGGGCTTTTTCCAGCAAGTCCCGCGCCCGCTCGTATTGCCCTAAATTCCGATAGACACTCGCCAGATTCGATTGGCAAGCGCTGACCAAGCTATCGTTTATTTCGTTTTGCTGTTCGGCAATTGCCAGCGCTCGTTTGCCTGTTGCCAAGGCTTCCTCATAGCGTCCCAAAAGCTGTAGATTCCAACATAAATCTTTTAATAAAATTGCCATTTTGGCGCTATTGGGTTCGATAATAGTGGTGTACAATTGCAACTGTTTTCGGCGATACGCCAATTCTTTCCACCAAGCGCCCGTATCTTCGCAAAAAGCAATCCATTTAGCAAGGATGCCGAGATAGCCACTCTCGGTACTTTCCGGTAGGAAATGCA
Organism: uncultured Saprospiraceae bacterium; assembly: GCA_964549655.1. Lineage (GTDB taxonomy): Bacteria > Bacteroidota > Bacteroidia > Chitinophagales > Saprospiraceae > JADJNW01. The sequence continues at coordinate 6,309 of CAZJXN010000219.1, read as the reverse complement.
GCAGATGCTCCAAATGAAGTTGGTATTGCAAGTCATCTTTTAGCAAGCCGTATTCCTCTTTGAAAAAACTCAATTCGAGGCTATGGATGACTTCTTCAAAATAAGCAGCCGAGAGCGGCGTGCGCTGGGTGAGCAATTGCGCCGTGATGGCGTGTAGAAAATAAGCGCCTTCTTCCTGCGAGGTAAGCCAGCCTTTTTGGGCAAGGCGTTGCAAGACTTCGTCCAGCGGGCTTTCGCTGTAAGATTTGGAAGAGTGGGCACTGGCAAAATGCTGAAAGCCCCGCAAAGCAGTGATGTCCATGCTTTCGTCGGGCGCGGCTTTTTCTATATCCAAATAAACTGCTAACGCATCTGGCTCGTAATTGCCGGAAGGCAATGCCGCCAATTGCAGCAGCACCCACTGCTCGACCACATCGGGCGGATGGAGCTGAAAAATGTTCGCCGCAATTTGAAACACCAGTGCTTCGCCGCGCAGCGAGGCGAGCGATTTATCCAATATTTTTTCCAAGTAGCGTTTGGCTTCTCGGGCGTTGAGGCGAGGGGTTTGATGGAGGAGCAACTGCAACAAGTAAAGGTTGCCGCGCAGCAGCTCTACGTCGCGGGCTTGCAAGGAGATATTGCCAATATTTTGAAAAACCGATAAAATTTCTTCTGGCTGCAGCCGCGGTACGGGAAAGTTGTAAAAAGAATACTGCGGATTAGGTTGAATCGCGGTCAGCAGAAAATCAGTATTTTCTATATCCAGCAAGTCTAAATTGGCTTGAATATCTTCCCAATTATCTACGCCATTGATAACCAGAAGTTTTTTGGTTGGAAAGTTGCGCAGTTTCTGTGCTTCTACTCTTGCCAAACGCCAGTAGAATTCCTCACTTTTTTTTCCTTCAAAATCTTCTGTGGAGAGTGCATTCACAAAGGATAAGCCCAAATTGCTTTTGTAATCAATCCAGCCCACCTGGTGATAGACTTCTTTGTAATGCTGAAAGAAAAAAGCAGCGAGCGAAGTCTTGCCGATGCCCGAGTCGCCGCAAAGTACGACGTACCGTTTGCCTTCCTCAAAGCATTGAAAAATAGCTTCCAGCACCTTGGTGCGCTCCAGATAAACCTCTTTGGGTTTAGGATGCAAAATGCTAAGCCAACGCTTTAAGGTTTGGTCGCCATAGAGGACGAGATTGCCTTGTATAATGGGGTTGTTGATTTGTTTACCAACCGAGCCCTGGTTGTGAATGTCAGGCATACGATGATTTTTTGTGGCGATAATTTCGGCGGCTGAAGCCCGCCGTTACATATTCAAATCGCCATGGATATTGGGGTTGTTGACTTGTTTTTCTACCTTGCCAAAATTGTACACGCTGCCCACAGGCTTTTCGCTACTGGCTTGCAGTTGTTGCAATAAAGTTTCGAGTGCGGGCACTTCGGTCGGATTTTGAGTCAAGTGCGCTGCGACGTGGACGGCGACTTCTTTTTGGGTGGCTTCCGCATCGGGATTGGCTTGTAGGGCTTGGAGTGGCTTATCATCTTTCAGGAAAATCGGGCGAATCCATTTCCAAATGGCTTCTGACAATTCGTCGCCAGCTTGGGTGGCGCCTTTGCTTTTTTTGATGCTGCCCACGAGGTAGCCGACGAAGGAGGTAACGAGGGTTTCGATGACCATATTATATTTTTTTTTGATGGAAAAAGAGTAGCTGCAATTTAATGTTTTTATGTGAAACCTGCAAAAGTTGCTACTTTTACCATCCTATGTTTTTCAAAACCAAATCACAAAAACAACTCGCATCCCGCATTCAAAGCGGTGAACTCGACCAAAGCTACCGCGCCTTGGTGCGACGGCAGTTTCGGAAGAATCGGCTGGCGGTGTGGTCGTTGCGAGCGTTGTATGTTTTGTTATTTGTAGCATTATTTGCAGATTTTCTGGCGAATGAGAAACCTATTTATTGTAAAATAGAAGGCAAAACGTACTTTCCGATTTTAAAACAATATGCAGTGAATGTAGGCTGGTCGCACTGGGACGCGCGCTTTGCGATAGCCGATTGGCGGGAGTTGAAATATGAAGCAGTGATTTTTGCACCCATTCCTTACTCAGCCACCACGATTGACCGGAAGAACATGAGCTACGCCAGTCCAACGAAGAAGCAGAATATCACCTCGAATCGCTTTCGGCACTGGCTCGGCACGGATGGCATCGGGCGGGATGTGCTGGCGGGCATGATCGCAGGGACGCGCACGGCGATGTTGGTGGGCGTGATTTCAATGGCAATTGCGACGGTGATTGGCATTTTTTTTGGCGCGATAGCGGGTTATTTTGGAGATGATAAACTGAAAATATCTCGTATTCGATTGATTTTGAATTTGATAGGCGTTTTCTTTGGTGTTTTTTATGGCTTTATCGTGCGCAGTTATCAATTTTCAGAGGGGAGTTTTGGAGTAGAAATTTTTAAAAGTGTAAGTATTTTTATTGGGATAATGTTGGTTGCAAATGGATTAGCGAGTATTTTAAAACGACTTTCCATTCTACGTAAAAAAATAACCATTCCAGCGGATTTGCTCGTGATGCGCTTTGCAGAAATTATCAATTCGATTCCAGCGTTATTGTTGATTTTGTCGGTGGTGGCAGTCATTCGCAAACCTTCTATTTTGTACGTAATGGCGATTATCGGGCTGATACGTTGGACGAGCATTGCGCGGTTTGTGCGAGCAGAATTATTAAAAATTCGCAGCTTGAGCTATATCGAAGCCGCGCGGGCAATGGGCTTTAGCAATTGGCGCATCATCACGCGGCACGCGCTGCCCAACGCGCTCACGCCTGTACTCATTGCCGTTGCGTTCGGCATTGCCAGTGCGATTTTATTAGAAGCTTTTTTGTCTTTTCTGGGTGTGGGCGTTGCGACCGACCAGATTACATGGGGTAGTCTGCTCAATCTGTCGCGCCAAAGTATATCTGCGTGGTGGCTGGCGGTTTTTCCCGGCTTGGCTATTTTTTTTACGGTTACGATTTTTAATCTGCTCGGCGAGGGCTTGACGGACGCGCTGAATCCCAAGAAATAATGTGCTGATGTGCGGATTTGCCAATATGCTAATGCCCTCCCGACTCCATGGAACACTGATTTTTTAAGATACGTATGATTTTTTAAGGGCTATCTCGTATACGACGTAAATAACGTAAGTGCTAAAGGACTTTTATTTTAACCGCAGCGGCGCAGAGAACGCAGAGCCAATATTACTTGCTTTACGAAATACGAAAGAAATATAATTTAATGTTGCTCAATTACTTATTAGCAAATCAGCATATTGGCACATCACTTTTTCTTCTTTTTTCCTTTATTTAGGTCTTTTGGGAAGAGACCGGAGCTGCCGCGCTTGGTGGAAAGCTCTCCTTTACGAGTAACGGGCGCTTTTAGGCTGTCGTAAGCGGGGCAACCTGCTTTTCGGTTACAAGAGGAGAGTGTTACGCTTCCAGATATAGCTAATCCTGTGATTATCAACGCAAAGAGTATTTTTTTCATTTGTGTTATTTTCAGTTTTAAACGAATTAAATAGCCAAGTAAATGTAATGGTAAGAAAGTTTTTTTCCACAATGCCCGATTTTCCTACATTTTTGGAAGAAAAAAATTGCTTTTATCGAACAAACCCTTAAATTTGGGGCATTCTAAGCTATTTTATCATCAAAAACCTTTGAAATGAATAAAGGAGATCTTGTAAGCAAAATTGCCGAAAGTGCAAAATTAACAAAAGCACAAGCAGGTGACGCACTCAATGCGATGTTAGACGGTATCGAAGGCGCACTCAAAGAAGGCGACAAAGTTACACTCATTGGCTTCGGTACGTTCTCCGTATCCAAGCGCGAAGCTCGCAGCGGTCGTAACCCACAAACCGGCGCTACTATTGACATTAGCGCGAAAAATGTAGTGAAGTTCAAACCCGGCAAAGAACTGGGAGATTCTGTTAAGTAAGATTTTGTACTCACTGATACTAAAAAAGGGCAATTTGGGGTAACTCAAATTGCCCTTTTTCATTACTTTTGTGCTTCTTTTTTGAAAAGATACCAGTAGGCAGTTGGCTGTAAGCAGTTGGCAGACGCTAATCAATTAACATTTTAATTTAATTGCATTTATTTTGAAACGGCTAAACGGCGTACTGCCTACTGAAAACTGCCTACTGTTTCAACTCGCTAACACTCGGCTCATGACAAAGGAAGACCTGTTAGTCCTCTTTAGCACTCCATTATATATCCTTGTGATTGGGCTGGAAATCGTGCTCAGTTCCATCGAGGGTCACAAATTTTATACCCTGAAAGATACCGTGACCAATGTATATTTGATGGTTTTGAATTTGAGTCTCGAACTGGTGACGCGCGGTGTTTCATTTGCAGGATTATTGTTATTCATGCATTTGAGCCCTATTCACATTCAGCCTATGTGGTTATTTTGGACGGTGTTGGTTATTGGGGTAGATTTTTGTTATTATTGGCTGCATCGCTTGAGCCACGAGTGTCGGTTGCTGTGGGCGGTACACGTCACACATCATTCCTCCGAGCAGTTTAATTTTACGGTCGGGTTTCGGTCTTCGGTGTTTGAATCACTTTATCGGTTTATATTTTATATTCCATTGGCTTTATTAGGATTTCATCCGCTTGATATTTACTTTATTCACTCTTTATTACAAATTTATGGCATATTGGTGCATACCCAGTATATCAATAAAATGGGTTTTTTAGAATATATCCTCGTCACGCCTTCGCATCACCGCGTGCATCATGCGAGCAATGTGCAGTATTTGGATAAAAATATCGGAATGGCGTTTATTTGGTGGGATAAATTGTTTGGTACATTTGAAGCTGAAAAGCCAAGTGATTCGATTCGATATGGATTAACACAGTCGCTGGAAAAGCAAGGTCCGGTAAATATTCTATTGCATGAATGGAAAAACTTGTGGGCAGACGTGCGGAAAGCGCCCGATTGGAAAGCGAAATTAGGGTATATTTTTGGTCCGCCCGGCTGGAGCCACGATGGGAGTAAAATGACTTCTAAACAATTACAAGCAGCATTAAAATCGTGTTCAAGTGTTCAGGTGTTGGTGTGTTCTTGTGACCCACAAGACACAAACACATTAACACATTAACACACAAACACAAAAATATGAGATTCGGTACAAAAGTGATACACGCAGGCATTGACCCCGACCCACTGACCGGTGCGGTAATGACCCCTATTTATCAGACTTCCACGTATGCGCAGGAAGCACCCGGCGTACACAAGGGCTATGAGTATGGACGCACCCAAAATCCAACGCGGGACGTATTGCAAAACAATCTCGCCGCTTTAGAAAATGGCAAATTTGGGATTTGTTACAGCAGTGGTTTAGCTGCAATGGATTCTATTTTAAAACTATTGAATCCAGGAGACGAAATCATCAGTTGCAACGATTTATACGGCGGCTCCTATCGGCTGATGGTGCGCGTATTTGAGCGATATGGCATCAAGGCACGCTTCATTGATATGACGGATATGAAGAATGTCGAAAAAGCCATTACTAAAAAGACCAAATTAATTTGGATTGAAACGCCCACCAATCCGATGTTGACCATTGTGGATATTCAAGCGGTGTGTGCCATTGCTAAAGCGCATAAAATTCTGACTTGTGTAGATAATACTTTCGCTTCGCCATATTTGCAAACGCCGCTCGACCTCGGCGCGGATATCGTCACGCATTCTGCGACCAAATACCTCGGCGGTCACTCCGATGTGATTTTAGGTGCTACGATTGTAAAAGACGAAGAACTGGCGCAACAACTTTATTTTCTACAAAATGCGGTCGGTGCCGTACCCGGTCCGCAGGATTGTTTCCTCGTGCTGCGCGGTATTAAAACTTTGCATTTGCGGGTAGAACGCGCTTGTAAAAACGCAAAGAAAATTGCCAAATACTTGAGTGGACATCCAAAAGTGAAAAACGTTTATTATCCGGGTTTAAAAAATAATCCATACTACGAACTCGCACAGCGCCAAATGCGGCTTTTCGGCGCGATGGTTTCCTTTGACTTACATAAAGATACATTGGAAGAAGCTACCAAAATCCTCAGCAATACTAAACTTTTCATCTTGGCAGAATCCCTCGGTGGCGTAGAATCCCTTATTGGACATCCGGCAACCATGACGCACGCGTCCATCCCACGCGAAGCGCGCCTGAAAGTCGGGTTGACCGATTCGCTCATTCGCCTCAGCGTTGGCGTAGAAGATGTGGAGGATTTATTGGAGGATTTGGAGCAGGCTTTTGTGAATTTGTGAAAAAAATTAAGATTGAGGCTGAGATTGAGGC
>CAZJXN010000218.1:0-6700 GCA_964549655.1 uncultured Saprospiraceae bacterium | reverse complement strand
TTTGATAGTTTTTGGCAGCTTTCGATGTTCTAAATATAGCACCAAAGCCATTGTATCAACTACATATTTATTCAATTGGATAATTTTTTTGGTAATCTACAAATTCTTCCTCAACGTGGATTGCTTCCGCAAGGCGAAATTCAGAAAGCATCTCCTGCAAGCGTTTCGACCAAGTTTCCTGATCTAATAATTCCGGTTGAAAAGTTTGGGTACGAATAAAGAGAATATATTCGGCAATATTTTTTAAACTATTATCCGGCAAATCTTCAAGACTATGATAAATTAAATCTTTAAGTTGAACAGCACTCATTTTTAAGATTTAAAAGCAAATTAAGAAAATAATCTCACTTTTTCAAATCATTCGCTAATCCATTCATTAACAAGGTCGAAATTTGCTCGTACAACTCCTCTGGCGTGACATTCCGCTCCGGTTTGTACCAATCATGCAGCCAACGCACTGCTGAAAAAATCGTGTATAAAGTGGTAAACGCATTTACATTTTTAAACTCACCCTTTTGAATTCCTTCTTCGATAATCGCTTGAAAACGAACTTCATAATCGCGGCGCATGGTTTTGAATGCAGTCAAATGCGGCTCGCTCAAATGTCGCCACTCATCATTGAAAGCCGTCACCGAAGTCACATCTTCTGTTGCAATATGAATGTGCATTTTCAAAAGTGCGTGTACTTTTTCGGCAGCAGAAGCCTCCAACTGTTGCACTTCTTGCATAACCGTCTGGAAACGTTCTGCATTTGCAAAACAAATATCCCGCAGGATTTCTTCTTTGGAGCCAATATGATTATACAAACTCGACGCTTTCAGATGCACCATTTCCGCCAAGTCGCGCATGGACGTAGCCGCGTAGCCCTTGTCTCGAAAGAGCCGCGCAGCCGCTTCCAAAATGAGTTGTTTTTTCGTTTTTTCGTCTGTTGTATTCATGTGTTCTTGTGTTCATGTGTTCATGTGTTCTTGCGTCCGTTTTATGCGTACACGCCTCAAGGGACAAGAACACACAAACACCCGAACACTTGAACACAATTTACGAATCAAAATCCACCACCACGCGCTGCGTTTTCGGATGCGATTGACAAGTGAGTATATAGCCTTGCGTCAGTTCATCCGGTTCTAACGCATAATTCACGTCCATTTCCACTTGGCCTTCCGTCAGCTTCGCGCGACACGTACTGCACACGCCGCCCTTGCACGCAAACGGCAAGTCCGCACCTGCTTTCAAGGCTCCATCCAAAATACTATCGCCCGATGAAGACAGTGAAAATTGAAACGTATTACTATCCAGCGTTATTTGTACCTGCGCTTCAAAACCGATTAGCGTAGATGTTACAACTTTCGCTTGATTATTTTTGGGAATGCCAGTGGTGAATAACTCGACGTGAATCTTTTTTCGGTCTACTTTATATTCTAATAATAAATCCCGAATTTCTTCATTCATTTCCTGCGGACCGCAGATGAAAAATTCGTCCACTTCCTCTACGTCTATTAATTTGGTCAAAAAAATCCGAGACTTTTCCGCACTGATGCGTCCGGTAAATAAATCGCTGTTGTTGAATTCTTTACTCAAAATATAATGTACGCCCAATCTACCGAGATGCTCATTTTTTAAACCTTCAATCGCCTCGCGGAACAAAATCGAATCCGTCGCTCGATTGCCATAAAATAAAGTAAAATGACTGTTTAGTTCCGTGCGCAATACGGTTTTCAAAATAGACAAAATTGGTGTAATGCCACTTCCCGCTGCGAACGCGACGTAATATTTACTATTCGCGGCATTCATTTCACTATGAAAATTGCCCACCGGAGTCATCACTTCTAGGATATTTCCAACTTGCAATAGCTCATTTGCAAAGCTCGAAAAACGACCGCCTTCCACTTTTTTCACTGCTACGCGCAATTCATTGTCTGTTGGGCTGCTACATATCGAGTAGGAACGCCGCACTTCTTCGCCTTCTATTTCGGTTTTTAAAGTCAAATATTGACCTGAAATAAATTGATAGTTTTCTTCCAATTCCGTTGGCACGTCAAATGCAACTGATACGCAGTCGCTCGTCTCGCGCCGAATATTTTTTATTTGTAAGGAATGAAATTTGGGAGTCATGTTGATTTAGTTTCGAGGTAAATGTAGCATATTCTTTAGGATGAATTCGTCCACCGACCTTCAGGTTGGCAGCACAAGGCTAAAGCCTCGTGGACGAGGACAGGCTAAAGCCTGTGCAACAAAAAAAGTGTACGCCGACCGCAGCCGAGGTACACTCTTTTCCATTATAAAAGATTTAGTAAATCTTCAAGATTTGCTAAATCTGGCTGCATTATCCTACCGCAATCGAACTAACGTGGCGCATCAAGCTGCTCTTCAAGTTCGATGCTTTATTTTTGTGCCAAGTACCGCGCTTTGCCAGCTTATCCACCATGCTGATGACTTTGGTTAGAAACTTTTCTGCTGCTTCTTTATCGGTGGATTCCCGCAGCTTTTTGATAGCGGTACGCGCTGATTTTTTGTAAAACCGGTTGCGCAATTTTCTTGCTTCGTCTTGGCGAATGCGCTTGATTGCTGATTTATGGTGTGCCATTTTTTTAAAGTACGATTTATGAGGTACGAAGTACGATTTTTTAAAATCCTGATAATCTAAAAATCCCACGAATCATGGTCTTTTTTCGGAGTGCAAATATAGCGTTCTTTTTTTAATTTCAAAACGAACGCTTCAACATTTTTACTAAAATTGCTTTTAACTTTAATATTTTTGCTTTTTAAATCCAAAACACGCATGAGCAAGCACTACCTGATTCTTTTCTTTGTGTTGTTGCCTTTTTTTGCAATAGCCCAAACTCTTACCCAAACCATCCGAGGCAAAATCACCGATGCCGACACGGGCAAGCCACTCGTGGGCGCGACCGTACAAATCGTTGAATCTGAGACCGTTGCAATTAGCGATTCGGCTGGAAATTATCGGATAGAACAAGTGCCCGTCGGGCGTTACCGTTTACAAACGAGTTTTGTAGGCTATCAAACCCTGACGGTGACGGAAATTTTGGTAGAATCAGGTCGAGAGTTTGTACAAAATATAGCGTTAGGAGAAAGTTCGTCACCGTTAGGAGAAGTGGTCGTACGGGCTTCGCGCCAAATCACGCATCCGGTGAGTGTACACACGTTGACCATCGAAGAAGTGCTTCGTTTTCCAGCGACTTTTTATGACCCGGCGCGATTAGCGACCGCACTGCCCGGCGTAGTCGGCGATAATGACCAAGCCAACGGTATTTCCATTCGTGGCAACTCGCCCAACGGTTTGCTTTGGCGATTGGAAGGCGTGGATATTGTAAACCCAAATCACACGCCCAACGCAGGCACGTTCAGCGACCGCGTGACGGCGAATGGTGGCGGTGTGAACATTCTGAGCGCACAAATGCTTGGCACATCCACATTTTACACAGGCGCGTTTCCGGCGGAATACGGCAATGCAATCGCGGGCGTAATGGATATGCGGCTGCGCACGGGTAACGACCAAAAGCGCGAAACGATTGCCCAGATTGGTTTGATTGGAATAGATATTGCTAGCGAAGGTCCGTTTTCAAAAAAAGGCGGTGCGTCGTATCTTTTCAATGCGCGGTATTCGACCGTCGGTTTATTGGGACAGCTGGGTGTAAATTTTGGCGATGAGCAAATCAATTATTACGACGTATCTTTTAATTTTAATTTTCCATTCAAAAATGGCGCACAGCTCACATTTTTCGGCTTAGGCGGCAAGAGTGAAAATATCTTTGAAGCCGAGCGCGATTCTACCGTTTGGGAATTTGAGAAAGACCGTTTTGATATTAATTTTAAATCTTCGATGGGGGCGTTAGGGACGACTTTTATACAACCGATTGGGAAGCGTACCGTTTGGCGTACAGCATTGGCGTATTCCATTCAAGACAATGAACGCACGGGCGACCGCTTGAATGCGGAATATGAATTGCAAAATATAGAATTTGACCAGTATTTGCAAAGCAAATTATCTTTGAACACGTCTTTGAATTTCAAACAAAATGCGCGTGCCAACTGGCAAATTGGGTTCGTGGCGACGCAGCAAACATATGATATTCAATCAGTTGACAATAACATAACGACTGATTCCGGCAAAGGAGACGGTGTTTTATTACAGCCTTATGCCAACTGGCGGTATCAATTATCAGAAGCACTTACCGCAAATATCGGTTTGCACTTATCTCATTTTACCTTCAATTCAACTACCGCATTGGAGCCACGCGCTTCGCTGCGTTGGGAAGTTTCCGAGCGACGTAGTTTTAGTGTAGCCTATGGTTTGCATAGCCAATTGCAGCAGCCACAGTTATATTTTACAAGATTTGGCATTTTCAATCCGAATAGGCAATTGGATTTCTCTAAATCGCACCATTTTATATTGGGTTACCGAGAAAACCTAAGTCAATCCAGCGTTTTGAGTGCTGAAGTTTATTATCAATCTTTATTCAATGTACCTATTTCAATGGACGAGAAAAATGCTGTTTCTGCTTTGAATCTCTTAGAAGATTTTGTAAATGACCGACTTGTAAATGATGGCACCGGACGTAATTATGGCGTAGAACTAAACTTTCAACAATTTCTCACGGACGACTTCTACTTTTTATTGAATGGATCGGTTTATGATTCCAAATATAAAGGCAGCGACGGCACAGAGCGCGATACCCGCTGGAACGGCAATTATATTTTTAATACGACTTTAGGTAAAGAATGGCGACGATTGCGAAAAGAGGGTAAAATCAACGCCGTTTTTGGTGCAAATGCGCGAGTCGTTTATCGCGGTGGTTTTCGGGATACGCCCATTGATGCAGCCGCTTCTTTGGATGCTGGCGAGACAGTTTATATTGACAATGAAGCCTTTACGATTCAACAAAAAGCGTATTTCCGCACCGATTTACGCTTTTATTACAAACGAAATAAAGCTAAATACAGCACGACGCTCGCCCTCGATATTCAAAATGCAAGCAATGCCGAAAATGTAGCATTTAGTTATTATGATATTCAAAAACGGGAAATTGTGGTGAAAAATCAATTGGGGATTATACCGCTGTTGAGTTGGCGGATTGAGTTTTAAAATTGCGAAAGCAGCAGAAAAATTGTATTTTTGAATAAAAATTCATCCAATATGGCAACCGCAGCGGCACTGAGCAAACCTGTAGAAAAGGTGGACACCCCGGAAATACCTACCTACTTCGTCAAAGAAGTTTTGGACGGCGTTCCGCTTTATTACAAGGGATATAAAGAAGTTTTAAATAATAATAAAACATTGGAAGATATTATGGGCAGTAGTTCTTTGCAAGCAATTATTGTTTCGTATTTGATGAAGGTGCTAATTAAGCAGTTGGATGACCGTACATATTATTTTCTAACCAATGAAATCGGCAGCCACATCAGTCTCAAAAATAATCTTTCGCATGATATTGCGATTTTTGATAAAACGGTGCTGACTCCTGATAAAATCAACAAACATTACAGCGATGTACCCGCCAAAGTAATCATCGAAGTGGATGTAAATATTGAAGCCGAAAAGCCTTTGGATTGGGATTATCTGAGTAAAAAAACGGAAACTGTATTCGCATTTGGCACGGAAAAAGTAATCTGGATTTTGACCGAATCCAAGAAAGTCATCGTCGCGCAGCCTTCACAAGACTGGTTGATTATAGATTGGAATAAAGATATCGAACTCCTTGATGGTCAACACTTTAATATCGGCACTTATCTCGCCAGTGAAGGCATTCAACTCGAAAACACCAACATTTGAAACCTTATGAAAACCTTCAACATTATCTTAGCCCTCCTCTTCCTCTCCTTTGGCATTGTACAATACAACGACCCCGACCCGTTTTTATGGATTACCATCTATGGTGTCACCGCAATCGTGTGCGCACTCGCTGCTTTTAAGAAATATTATGTCCCTTTAATCCTTGGTGGACTGGCGATTAGCGCGTTTGAATTGGTGACGACCTTGCCGGAATTTATCAACTGGATTAATATGGGAATGCCCAACATCGCTCGCACCATGAAAGCCGAAACGCCTTTTGTAGAATACACCCGCGAATTTTTAGGACTGGTTTTGTGTGTTGGCACACTTATTTTTCAGTATATTCAAGCCCGAAAGAGGTTTCGGGTTTGAGGTTTTTTTGTTTGACGTTTCTCGTGATGTAACTTCAAACAAGAAACTCCAAACCAAAAACTTCTAACAATAAACATTTAAACTAACTAAAACCAAACCATGCAAAGACGTAATTTTCTTGAAACTTCCGCTGTGGCGGCACTCGGTGCACTGGCATTTCCCAATGAATTATTGGAATTTAAAAAAGTAAAACAGGTAGGTGTACAACTCTACACGGTGCGCGATGCGATGCAAAAAGATGCAATGGCTACGCTGAAAAAAATAGCGGACATTGGCTACAAAGATGTAGAATTGGCGGGCTACAACGAACGAAAAGTATACGGAAAAGCCGTACAGGAATTTAAAATGATGTTGGATGACTTGGGCTTGACGAGCAATAGCACCCACATGGGTTTGAATGTGATGCGAGGCAATTTTGGACAAGCGGTAGCGGATGCCAAAGCACTGGGACACACCTACATCGTATGCCCGTACCTGCCGGATAACGAACGCAAAACGATTGACCAATATAAAAAACTGGCGGACGAACTCAACAAA
>CAZJXN010000217.1:0-6715 GCA_964549655.1 uncultured Saprospiraceae bacterium | reverse complement strand
CGCTGCCCCCTAACCCCCAAGGGGAACCACCAATGCTCTTGGCGGGGGTGCGCCCAAATGGACTGAATTGTGGTTTATTTGATGAATTTGATCCTTTTGAAAACGCGTCAGGAGACGCTGAGATATTGGGTTCAAGTCAGAGACTTGAACCAGTGATGCAATTTACTAATTTCCACTTTTCACAGGTTCGGGTTGATTTTGTCGATTGTTATTGGTAGATGGTTCTTCTTTTGGCGCGTCGGGTTTGATGCCGGGGAAATACAAAATACCTCGCAGAGGACGTATCGAAACGTCGTTAGAAATCTTGCTTTTCAGATGAATATCCAAAGAAAGATTATAAGGTTGCATATTGACATCGTCCACTTTTTCGAGCGGGTGCGTATCGAGGGTTTCGATGGTGAGGATAAATTTTCGGCGCTGGGCATCGGTTTCGATTTTGGAGAGCTTGACATTCAGGCTTTTATCGCTGCGGCGCACGGTCAAGTTGCCGACGTAAGGCGTGGCGCTGAAATTCACGGGGTTGTCGTTGTCTTCAATGTCAATTTCAACTTTCCACTGGAAGGCGAATTTACGGTCTTCTTTTTTGGTCAAATCGAATTCGCCTGCGCCGATGGTAGCCACTGGATGTGCGCTGGTTTGAATCTCCTCATTGACATAAAAACGGATGTACTCGCCGCCGACGGGCGTTTTGCTGCGAATCGTGTACGACAAAGGCAAGCGGCTGGGACGATTGGCTTCCGCGCCTTCAAAATTTTTGCGCGCGGGCTTGCCACTGATGGTAAAGCGACAGCCATAGGAGCCTTCTTTTTTATCTTCAAAATACTCCGCTTTCAATGCGGGTGTTCCTTCATATACCCCAGGTTTTACACCTTCAATTTCCCAAAAATTTGCCGTCATATTTTCGGGGGTGCCTTCTACAATAAGAAAATGCTTGTGTTCGGTGCCTTCCGTCATGACTGGAAAATCGCGTGATTTTTGAAAAACGGGGTGCAAATCTTCGAAATGGTGTTTGATAAAAGTGGGGGAGGGAAGTTTCGAAAATAACTGCTCGCGGGAACTGCCTTTTTCTTCATAATCTGAATAAATAATGGTTTCCCAATCCGTTCCGGCGAACGTGCTTGCGGAATTCGCGCCCATTGCAAAACTCGTTTTTAATCTCGCTGGCAGCAAGCCATTTAAATCAACACCTCCTTCGAGTGCAATTTTACGATTTTCGTCTGCGGACGTAATGTGTCGAATCAGAACGCCTTCAAACTCGCGCAGGTAGTAAGCTTTATCCACGTAACTTGGGTTATCTATATAAAATTTCCATAATTTGAGCAGCACTTCGGTGGTGAGGTCATTATTGGCATCAAGCGTCAATTTTAAAGGTGAAACGAAGGAACCGGAAAGTGCTAACACCGAAGATTCTCGCTTGCTGTCGGTCTCCAAAGCAGCTTTGAATGCGGCATAAGGTGGCTCTATACCCGCGTCCAGTGCGGCTTTGAGGCAACCGCCGCAGGTTTTAGTTAGGATAAAAGTGTCGAAATTTTCGTCTGGATTGAGTGCGAATTGGTCTTTGACGGCGTTTAAAGTCAGAATTTTAGAAGGCACATAATTGACGACATTGAAAGGCTGGTTCAATTCCGAATTGTGAAAAATATAAAATAGTAAGCCGCCGCCGCGAATGTCTGCCGTTTCCACTTTGGTACGCAGGGTTCTACCGCCCAAAAAACGAGTGATGTCGTTTGGAATGTAATCCCGATTGTTGCCGCCGATGTCGAAACCGCAATATTGGGCGTGCATTTTGAATTTTTGTTGCAAGGCGTAGCCCAACGAGACTTTGGTGTGACTGCGCACGGGAGGCCAGTTATCACTTCGATATTTTTCTAATTTCTGTGCGGCTTTGTCTATATTTTGCGCGGGTAGTTGTTGTAAAAATGACACGAAGCCTATTAAAAAAAAGGCGATGTGTAAAAATGTACTTTTGAGAGGTAGTTGCAACCAAGTCATGCGTAAACGGTTTAAATTTTTTCAATAAACGAAAACAAGATTCGATTTTGTATAAAACGTGGTTTTTAAAATTCGTTACAATTTGAACGCAATTATTACCATATAGGCACATAGTTTTTTGTTTTTAATCAAGAATAATACGGTGATATGGGACACTAATTTTTATGATATTTAGGATTTGTTAAGATTTTAAAATCAGTTTAAAACATAATAAATCTTATTTGATCAGTGTACAATTGATATTGCTGTGCAGAACGACTATAAAAGTATTTGAAGAAACATTAACTTCACGATTTAAAAGGAAGGATAGGAATGCAAGCTCGTTTATATCAAATTGATACTGCGTTGATTACGCTCCGTACGGTGGTGCGCCGCTTCCGCGAGAACGAAGGGGAAGTGTTTTATAAATTGGTGGCGGACAATACCAGTCGCATTAACGATTATTTTCCGCAAACGATGGAAGCTGTGACGGACAAGGATGCTGGGGAAGGTTACGTACGCCAGAAACTGGCGGATTGGCTCACGCAGCAAGAATATTGTTTTGGGGTGTGGGAAAGCAAACAGGCAAAACTCGTAGGTTTTGTTCGGTTATTTAATATCACTTGGGGAGTGCCGGCGGGCGAAATTGCATTTTTTATTGATAAAGATTTTGAAGGGAAAGGCATTATGACCGAAGTAGTACAAGCCGTGATGGGCTTTGCATTTGAAGAATTAGAAATTGAGAAACTGAGTCTGCGCACGGCTACTGACAACTATGCCACACAGCGCTTGGCTCGGAAATGTGGTTTTCGACGGGAGGGCGATTTGCGTTCTGCGTTCCGGCGTCCGAGTGGGGATTTGATAGATGTAATGTTGTTTGGGTATACGAAAACGGAATTTGAGAAGGTGTGAGTTATGATATTGGGATATTATGATATTTTTTCGCTCGGCACTTATTCCTCATACCTTTCATTCACATTAAGTGATATAGTTATATTATGATATTTCACTTCGCTGATATTTTTTGCTAATCGTCTACCTTTAGAGAATGAATGATTTTTTTGTGATTTTATCCCAAATATGAGTAAACACTACATTTTATATTTTATTCTATTTACTTTTCCAATATTGGGGATAAGCCAAATACCTTTTATTCTACTTCAAAATCCGTCTCTCGAAGATGAACCCGGCTCTGGTCGCACGCCGCAGGGCTGGTTTTACTGTGGTGAAATCGGGGAATCGCCGCCCGATGTGCATCCGCTTGGCTTGTTTGGTGTGGGTTTGCAGGCGCAGCATGGCAGCACCTACGTGGGTATGGTGGTGCGCGACAACGGCACTTGGGAGGGCTTGAGTCAATGGTTGAGCCAGCCGCTGCAAGCTGGGAAATGTTACGAATTTTCGATATGCGTTGCCCGTTCTCCGAAATATCAGAGCTTGAGTCGGATCACTTGGCAGCTTACGAATTATGACCGCGCCGTCGTCCTGCGCATTTGGGGTGGCAATTTAAATTGTGAAAAAACGGAATTATTGGCAGTATCAAATTCAATAGAATCGGTTGATTGGCAACGGATTAGCTTGCAACTTAAACCGCGTCAATCTTATAATCGAATGGTAATAGAGGCCTATTATACACAAACGGATAAGCCCTATTGTGGCAATATTTTGATAGACCATGCCTCGCCGATTATACCGATAAATTGTGAAACGGGTCAACTTGCCATTTTTATTGACACGTTAAAAAATATTGCAAATACGGTTGATATAGAATCGCTTATCGCAAATGAAAGTCCGAAAATCACTTTCTTAGAAGTGGATGACCAGCCCGAGCAACACGTTTTTTTTCTGCCTTCCGGCGAATTAGTGCAAGGCAATCGGTATTTGTATGTAATGGCACAGGCTTTCAAAGATGATTTTAATAACAGACTGATATTTAATGTAATAGAAGAGGATAAAAAACGATTTCAATCAAAATACGACAAACTGAGACAGGAATTAATCTTGCTTGGACTCAATAGTCGGCAGTTTCGCATTCAAAAATATCGCCCACGCAAAGCAGAAAATGTACCTAAAGTGGAAGTGCTGATTGAAGTAGAGTAGCATTTTACAGGCTTGCCAAGTTTCAAAAAATTAATAAATCTCGCTCTATTGTCATAAAAAACTTGAACCTTCTTTTCACACTTCCTTTCTACTAAGAATAGTTTTTACGCTTCAACTCCAAAAAACCAAATGATATGAATTTCAAAAAGCAATTCGCACTCCCTATTTGTATTGCGTTGGGAATGAGTCTATTAAGTGCTTGCGGTGGCAACGATAGCAATCGGGCACAAAACAACGGCAACGCCACTGGAACCATCCCAGAAGGCGATATCAATACACCCGAAACATTTGACAGTACTACAATGCGAACTGATACCATGCCGATGGATACCAATCGTTGAGTATTTTAAAAAATCGTTCCGTTGGAAACCCCAAAAATGGAATGTTGTAGGATGCAGCATTCCATTCTTTTTTACACCTTTATATATTGATACACTTATCGTATCTTCGTAAAAAGTTGGAACTATATGAATCCTACAAAAGCTGTTTCTCGCAAAAAAAAAGAAAAAATACCGGATTACCTCATCTACGAAGTAATGGACGGAAAGCCTTATTACCGCAAAGGCTATAAAGATGTAATAAACAAAACGAAAACAGTAGAAGAAATCATGGGCAGTAGTTCACTTCAATTTATTTTAATTGATTATCTATTGGGTATTATTTATGGGTTTATTGATCGAAGTAAATATTATATTGCAACGAATGAAGCAGGTCTTCATCTAAGCAAAAATAATAATTTAGCGAACGATATTGCAATTTATAGCTCGACTATTTTAACACCAGATAAGATAGTGAATCGTTATGCAGATGTACCTCCACAGTTGGTAATAGAAATAGATACGAAAATAGATGGAGAGAATAATAACGTAGCTATTAATCTAAAAACGCAAAAGCTACTTAATTTTGGAGTCGAGCGGGTTATTTGGATTTTTACAGAAAATCAAAAAGTAATGATTGCAACATCTGGCGAAGACTGGGTGATTAAAGATTGGAACAAGGATGTGGAAATCATGAATGGAAATATTTTTAATATTGCAAATTATTTGCAAGAGAAAGGAATTAAAATAGAAGCGCAAAACTAAGTAGAAACTTGAAATTCATTATAAAAACATTACAAGGTTTAGAAAACGTCCTTGCAGAAGAAATCAAAGCACTTGGCGGCTCGAATATCACTATTCTGAAACGTGCTGTGGAATGCGAAGGCGACAAACGCTTGCTATACCGAGCGAATCTGGAATTGCGAACGGCATTGCGAGTGCTGATGCCGATCGCGGAGTTTCAAGCCAAAACGCCAGATGACTTATATAAAAAAATCTTGCGCATCGAATGGTCAAATTATTTAAGTATAGACAAAACGTTCGCCATTGATGCCGTCACAAAATCGGAGTTATTTACCCATTCTAAATATGCAGCTTTAAAAACGAAAGATGCCATTGCAGATTATTTTAGGAATTTAACGGGTCAACGTCCTGATGTAAATATAGAATTTCCACATTTACGAATTAATTTGCATATCAATAACGACGAGTGTTCCGTCGCACTCGATAGCTCTGGCGACTCGCTGCACAAACGCGGCTACCGCGCCAACTCTGTAGAAGCGCCGCTCAATGAAGTGCTTGCCGCTGGCATGATTTTGTTGTCTGGCTGGCAGGGCGACCGCACGTTTCTCGATCCGATGTGTGGCTCCGGTACCTTATTAATTGAAGCGGCACTGCTCGCTGGCAACATTCCACCGCAACTACATCGCGATTCATTTGGTTTTATGAAATGGAAAGACTTTGATGCCAAGCTGTGGGAAAAAGTGCGGGACCAAGCCAAAGACAATATGAAGCCGATAACGTGCGCTATTTACGGATTTGATAAAGATATGAAAGCCGTGCGCGTGACTGGGCAGAATGTACTCTCGGCAAATTTGGAAGGTAAAAATATTCGAGTGGAAAAGCAAAGTTTGGAGAAACTCGTGCCGCCACCGCCGCCAGGCTTGTTGATGACCAATCCGCCTTATGACGAGCGCCTGAAAGAAGTAGATATTGAAGCCTTTTACAAAATGATAGGTGATCGGCTCAAGCAAGCATTCACGGGCTATGAAGCGTGGATTATTTCGTCGAATCTAGAAGCACTCAAACATTTGGGTTTAAAAACGTCCAAAAAATTAACGCTGTTTAACGGCGCATTAGAATGTAAATTTCAACAATATGAATTATACGAAGGAAGCAGGGAAAAGTCGGAACAGTAGGCAGTTGGCGGTAGGCAGTTTACAGCGCACTTTATTATGTGGACTATTTCTACTCATTTCTTTTTCAATACATGCGCAGATATCTGGTAAATCTATTCCTGAATTGCGGCGGGAAATGAATGCTATAATTCCAACTTTTCAATATTCCAAATTTTTAACTTCTTTATCAAAGTATAAGCCTTTCCATTCACAACCGACCGTTCCTATTATTTATTCTTATCATAATCTAGCTCTTTTTTGTAAAATAGAAGTGCAACTGGAAAAAGCAGTGAAGTTGCCGATTAAATTTCGATTGGGTGAGGTAGAATATGTGGATAGAATGGAAGGGAAGTATTAGTGGAGGATAACGGAGTCGAACCGATGACCTCTTGCATGCCATGCAAGCGCTCTAGCCAGCTGAGCTAATCCCCC
>CAZJXN010000216.1:0-6766 GCA_964549655.1 uncultured Saprospiraceae bacterium | reverse complement strand
ATTAGAATCATTGGATGAACGGTAATTCATTTACCATTAAGTATTAAATATTAAGTATTAAACATTAAGCATTAAGCATTAAGCATTAAGCATTAAGCACATCACTCCACGCTCTGGAATACAGATTCTCGGTCAGTAATAATTCTTGGTGATTACCGGGTAGTTGGGTGCTGCCATTTTCGATGATGTAGATGCGGTCTGCCTGTCGAGCGGTTTTCAGGCGGTGGGTCAAGACGATGATCGCGGTGTCCGATTTCAATTGTTCGAGCAGGTTTAATACAAATCGCTCCGTGTCGCGGTCCAATGCCGAGGTCGGTTCATCGAGTAGGAGTAGTTGTGGCTTGCGGTACAAGGCACGCGCCAAAGCGACGATTTGCTGCTGTCCGCCGGAAAGATTGATACCGCCCTCGCCCAACACGGTAGCGTAACCCTGCGGCAGTCGCTCAAAATAGCGGTCAAAACCATAGTATTGAAAAAAAGCAGTGAGGGCTTCGGGTTGATCTATAAGCTCGCCCAGCAAAATATTGTCCAACAGCGTTCCATTAAAAATTTTCACTTGTTGCGACACTACACCCAGCAGATTGCGCCAGTGGGAAAAACCAATCAGGTCCAAGTCAATACCATTCACTTTTATTTTACCCGATTCTGGTGGATAAAATTTTTGTAAGATTTGCAACAAAGTACTTTTGCCGCAGCCGCTTTCGCCGAGGATGGCAATCCACTCGCCTTTTTTTACCTCGATAGACACGTCTTCCAGCAGCCGTTTCCGACCTGGAAATCGGAATGCCAGATTTTGAACTTTTAGTTCTTCCAATTGCAAAATTTGTGCTTTAGGTTGCTCCGACTCTTCTTCATATTCGCTTTCGGTCGCCGTAAATTCGTACATTCGATCAAATGCAACTTTGGCTTCTTGGAGTTGGATATTGGTCATCGCCAGTTCGCCCACGGCATTCATCACCAAACCCACCATTTGTAAAATCGCCATCATCGCGCCGGTCGTCAGGATGCCATTCACTACATTCATCGAACTCCAAGTGATAACGCCTACCACAAACGCCGCGCCCACCAGTTCCGTCATTAGGTTGAAACGAATACCGATTTTACCCAAATCGAACATCGTTTGTTGAAAAAAACCGTACACCGCTTTGGTCAGCCGCGCAAAAATAGATTGTTTGTTCGCCACTTTGATGTCTCCGATGCCTTGCATAGTATCAATGTAGTTGCTTTCGTTGAGGGCGTAGGCACTCATCACGGCGCGTTGCCCCGCAAGAATTTTTGCATGAAAAGCATACACTACGCCCACAAAAACCGGAATCCATGCCAAGGTCACCAGTCCGATTTGTTTATTGTAACTAAAAATAGCGCCGGCGGCGATGAAAATCATCAGCACGTCAATCATTACATTGCCTACCAGCCGCGAGATGGTGCGTTGAATGCGCTGGGTGTCGTTCATACGCGCCACGAGATCGCCGGTTTTGCGATTGTCAAAAAAAGGCTTTGGTAAAAACAACAACGACGTATAAAAATAATCAATAATGCGACTATTGAAATCCCGGCTTTGCTTGAGCAATAAAAATTGGCGCAGGTAACTCAATCCGCTTCGCGCAAATAGTAAAAACAGCAACAGTGCCACGCCACTAAATAAACGCACCATATCCTTTGCCGGTAGAATTTTGTCAATTAACTGCTGCGAAAAAATAGCCGTCGCCAATCCTAATCCTGCTACTGCTACGCCAATCGCAAGCGCAATACCCAAAATATTCAAGTCTTCCCGCACCAATTCTTTCACCCAGTACCAGCGGCGGTTTCGGGTGGCGGCTATTTTTTGTAATTTTTCGGTCGGTTTGAATAACAGCAGACTTTTTGATTGCCACACCGCTTCTACTTGTGCCGCGCTCCAATATTGCACTTTCGGTTCTGCCGGGTCGCCAATTAAAAAAGTGTTTTTTCGCTCGTCATATTTATAAAATACCACATAATGCTGCAAATTTCCTTCCTTGCGTACGTGCAACACACACACGTCCGTACGCGCGCGCAGGCTGTCGAGGTCGGCTTCATAGCCTGTCACTTCCAAGCCCAGCTTGCCCGCCGCTTGATACAAACCCATCATAGTCGTGCCCTCGCGCGAGGTGCCGCTCATTTCCCGCAGCCGCTCCAAAGAAGCATCACTCCCGAAAAATTGTAATACCGAGCGGAGGCAGGCTACGCCGCAGTCGCTTTGGTCGTGCTGTGGGGTGTGTTTGATGGTTGGAAGTTTCATGTTGGAAAATTTGAATTGTAAAATGCCATGCTGAAACCTATAAGGTTTTTAAAACCTTATAGGTTTGTGTCCTACAAATACTTCAAAATGGCTTCGATCTTCGTCTCGCCTTTAAACTGTTTTACCAACTTTTGCTCCTGATTGTAAATAAAAATAGAAGGCACCATGCTTGTTCCAAATAAATCTTTAAACTTTCGGTCTCGGTCGTACAGAATGTGAATATTGGGCTGATTGGCTAAATCATATTCCGCTGCAAAATCTTGCAAACGCTCTATTGGCTCGTCGCTTACCAGCAATACATTCGTAGCTGCAAAGCGGTGCAGACTATCGCGGATGGCGCGGGCTTCGTACTGGCAGTACTCGCAGTCGGGGCGGAAATGAATAATTACTGTAGAGTAATGTCGCTTTAAAAAAAGAGACTCTGTATTTGTATTAATAGGTTTAAAAAAATAAATTTCTGGTAATATTGAATAAATTTTATCAATATTTGATTTAGTGGTTATTGTATTAAACAGATAAAAGAATAACACTCCTCCTAAAAAGAAAAAAACGTAAACAATAATTTTAATTAAAATCTTTTTCATATTTCTTTTATAAGTTTATTTAAATTAGCGCACTAAATATCATTAACTTGCTTAATAAAATTATATTTTGCTTTGCTGAATCCAGTTTTTAAAAACAACAACAATATTGCATTAAGCACAAAAAATATGACAAAACTAAAAAAGTATAAATATTTAAAACATAGATACAGGTAAATTACTTCAACTATTCCCACTAATGGATTAGTATACATTTTAATATTGGACATGATACTTTTATTATGTATTTTTACGGGAAAAAAGACACTGGATAAGAATCCTACCGGTAGCAGAAAAAATATAAAAACAGAATAAGACAATAGCATTTGAATAAAATCATCTTTAAAATTGAAATACATGAAAGGAACACTAATAAATATATCAATCGCAAATAAGATACAAAATACAAAAAAGTAATCACTAAGAAAATATTTGAATGCATCTGTTCTTAAAATGAAATTAAAGTAATAATTAGAATTAAAAGCAAAAAAATTATTTATCCCATACGTAAATAAGGCAACAGGTGATATTATCATAAAAAATAGCAGCTCTGAGTCAAAAAGATAATGCCCTTTGTATTTTAAAGATAAATAACTCAGAATTAAGAAAATTGTCTTATATATAAATCCTGATAGCAGAGAAATTGTAAGTTTAGAAGATATTCTAAAAATAGTAAATTTTTCACTATTAATATTTAATTGATTGTTTCCAAATACTTCTAAATGATTTACTTTAAAATAACATACCACCAACAACAGGAAAAAGAGTAAAAATAAGAAGCTAAATAAGTAGTGAGAGCTTAGAGTTGCTTTAAAGTAAATTAAAAATGCTAAAGATGAAACAAAAGTAAAAATAAGCAGTCCTGTAAATAACAGGTATGTCTTCTTGAAATTATATTGATAAGTGAGATTAAATCTTATACAAAAAGAGAGAAATATACCGATAAATGTGTAGGATAAAAATGAAATGACATCTAAAAAATTAAAAAAAGGAGATAGTGACAGCAATAATAGATTGATTACTAATAAAATATTTATAAATGAAATTTCGTTGCCTATAAACCATAAAATAAATTTTTGGTATATACTTAAAGGCATATAATTGATATTGAATAATACAATACCTTTATAAGAAGGTAAAAAATCTTTTGAAAAAACGATTATGAATAAAGCTAAATTAAAATATAGTATTATATAATTTTTATATTCATAGAATGAACCTTCGAAAACGGATGTTATATAAATAAGAAAAATACTATTTAAAATAGAAAAAAATGTTGCTCCTATTTTAAGACTCGAAATTACTGAACTCGATCCAATAATTTCACTAATCATTTTTTTTGAAGCAAGATTAAGAAAATTGTTTTTCATTTATGTATTGTCGGTTCTTGATGAATGATACTGCAAATAAATATGTAGCTTAAATGATAAATATTGTTATTTTTTAAATAACAAAAATCAATACTTTATGCAAAATTCAGCAATTCAATTCTGTTAGCTTAATTAGCTTGAGGTTTTAAATATTTATCAATGTTTTGAAAATCTAACTCTGATTTATTTCCGTGAAAATACGTAATTCCCGAATCTAATAACACTATTTTATCTGCTAAAGCCTCCACATGAGATAGCACATGAGATGTAAATAAAATGTATCTGTTTGTTTTTATTTTATTGAGATAATTTATAACGTTATTCGTTACAATAAAATCAAGACCATCAAAAGGCTCATCCCAAATGATATACAAAGGGTCATGTAGTAAAGAGGAGATTAAAGAAATTTTTCTTTTAGTTCCAGATGAATAATTTTTTATCTTTTCTGTTTTAAATTTTTGCCGTTCTTCAAATAAAAAGATATCAAGTAATTCTTCTAACTTACTTGTATATTCTTTGACGCTGTATATATTACAAACAAATTTTATATACTCAAATCCCGTGAACTCCTCTATTAAGATACTATCGCTCACAAAGGCTCCTATTTGCTTTTTTAATTTTATAGGATAATCTATCTTGATTGATGAATCATCAAAACATATATCCCCATCAGTTAAAGGAATTAAATCTAATAACAATTTTAGGAAAGTGCTTTTTCCTGAGCCATTTTTTCCAATAATTGCTAAGCAAAACCCTTTTTCTAATTCAAAATTTATTGACTGGAGTACAATTTTTTTATTATATTGCTTACTAATGTTTACTACTCTTAACATAATTGTATTTTAAATTATTTAAAAATTCGTCCGTTTTGTTCATTTTTAAAATGAACAAAACGGACGAATAATACCATTTTTATCCGCCATTAATCCATTCAGCAAAAAACCAACCGGCACAAAAAGCTCCTGCCGGCAAAGCTGCTGGATTAAATACAGCTATAACTCCAATTATTGTACAAGCACCGTCAATAATCTCCTTAGCAGTCTGTTTACCTCCTGCTTGTAAGTTGTACATTTGATCTAAATTCAAAATAGTCATACCTTAGTTTTTAATGTGAAAAAATATCATTTACAATTAGAGGCAAGTGCTGCGCCGAGTATAACACCCCCACATGTTGGACCAAATATTAATGTCCCAATAGGCCAAAAAGCAGCCCCTACGCAAGAGATCACGCCAACTGCATATACAGCATCGCAATCTTTTGCAATTACTTTTCCTCCCTGTAATTTTTCCATTTTTGTGAATTCCAATGGTTTCATAATTTTTGATTTTAGAAAATAAATTATTTACACCGAGCTTATTTTAAGTGCCGTCCGTGTTTCGGCACTATTGGTGCGCACCAAGTATCTTTTTCAAGGTATCAAGTCAAAAGTACGAGATACGTTTGGAGAAATTACTGTAAATTTAACTGCAAAAACACGATAAATAGTACCCATACCAGCAGCCCTACGCCATACGTAGCCGCTACGAAGCCGACCATTCGCGTCCAATGTTTTTGGAGAAGATAGCTCATGCCGCCTGCTAATAAAAGCCAAAAGACAATTTCAAACACATTTACTACACTAAGTGGGTAGTATAGCCAAGTAGGTATCTTGCCTACCCAGCCTAATAAGGAAAAAACGTCCGCTCTTATCAAGTCTTCGATGGTTTGGATGTCCATAAATTGGACGACCATCATGTACACTAATTTGCCAACGGCGTAAATGACTGCGGCTTTGACAACCATAGCGAAAATCGCACTAAATTTCAATTTATAATCTAGCAGAATTGCGCCAGTAGCGAGGCAAATACTAACCAGAAAGGTTTGAAATAATAGCGTTACAGGTATGAAGAAATACCTTAGCCACGTCCACGTATTTTGCTTGTCTATAAATGCGTCTATGCGCTCTATGGTGAGTTGTTCGCCCAGCGTATTGTAATATACTTGCTCCGTAAGCACGTACTTTTGCTGAATGTGCAACACCAGCGCGTAGCTCACGCAGGAGAAGGCGAAGAGTACCCAAGCGTTAAGTGAAAAATATTCGCCCCAAACGGACGCTTTTTGATTCAAAGCAGCAGTGGCAGACATAATATCGGTTTTTATATGCACAAAGTTACAGGCATTGCAAATAAAATTTCGGGTAAATTGGGGTAAAAGTGCGTCATTTTGGGTAAATGTGGGAACTGCTACGCTCTAATTAGTAAAATGCAGGTCTTTATTTATGGAGCGCTGTATTTCAAAATCGCTTCGATCTTCGTCTCGCCTTTATAATGTTTGACCAGTTCTTGTTGTTGATTGTAAATAAAAATAGACGGCACCATACTTGTTCCAAACAAATCTTTAAATTTTCGGTCTCGGTCGTACAGGATGTGAATATTCGGCTGATCTACTAAATCATATTCTTTTGCAAAGTCTCGCAAGCGTTCTACCGATTCATCGCTCACCAATAGCACATTCGTAGTTGCAAACCGATGCAGACTATCTCGAATAGCGCGGGCTTCGTACTGGCAATGCTCAC
>CAZJXN010000215.1:0-6848 GCA_964549655.1 uncultured Saprospiraceae bacterium | reverse complement strand
ATTTTTATCAACAGTAATCATTGCAACGCCAGATGGATTCAATGGGTCGCTTATGATAAGCGAAGTATTGATTCCTTCTTCTTCTAATAATTGCACAGATTGTTTTCCAAAAATATCATTACCGGTTTTTGCAATGAACGTTACGTTACCACCAAGCCTTGCTGCAGCAACGGCCTGATTAGCACCTTTTCCCCCGGGGTTCATAAAAAACTTCCCTCCAAGGATTGTTTCTCCCGGAGCAGGCAGGTGTTCCGCTTTTATAACCATGTCTGTATTGGAACTGCCAATTACTACAATTGAAGGAGGCATAAGCAATTTCGTTTTGTGTGTGTAAAATAGAATAGAAATAAAGTGGATTTTTTACCAATATTCGTAACGAAAAGAGAATCCTAAAATGGTATTATCCCTTTTGGTTTGAGCATATTTAAGAATTAAGTTCCAAGATTTAGGCAAACGGTTAAGAATAATTTGGCGATTGGTCTAAGTCATCCAGACTTCTTTACTTTGTGCGGTTCTTTCACAATTCTTAGCATGTCTTTAAAAAAAAAATCAACCAGCCAAGGTACTGATCAGCCTCTCACATGACGCCATGGTTCGCCCGTGCGAAGCAGATATAAAAGCTTGTTCCCTTACTATTCGCAAATCATGTTTGCGCGGGTGTTGTATGGAAAGATATTCTTTTATAACTTCCCACTGGGAATCACGTAGCTCTTCGTACTGAATGGTCATAGACATTAAGATTGTTGGGGCGATTTCAAGTTTATGGTTTATGGACTAATTCCTAATTTTTTACTCGCTTGTTGAAATTTTAAACCTACTTATAAAAGCACACAACAAAATAATAGCTATGGCTCAAAAAAATACCTTGTACCTGCTAGTGCATTCGCTTACCAAGGCTGAAAAAAGATACTTTAAACTATACACTGCATTACAGAAAGGCACCAAAGATTACCTGTATGTTTTTGAATTGCTGAAACAGGGAAATGACGCTGAGGCTGCAAAGGAAATATTTTGTAAAAAAAAACATCACTCCTCTTTTGAGGCTGCCTGCAAATACCTTTTTAAGGTAATAACAGATTGTTTGCTTTATGTAAGAATTAATGATAACATCAATACAAGACTTACTACTGAATTAATAAAAGCAAAGATTTTGTTTGAAAAATCTATTTATGAAGAAGGGTTTAAACAACTACGAAAAATTCAACATGAAGCGGCGGAGCTACAGGAATTTGAAATACAATTACAAGCTTTACGAATAGAAATGTATTATCTCAACAATCTTAATTATTATTCAATCACAGAAAATGAACTGGTAAAGAAGCAAATAAAAATGGATGAACTGCTTAAATATCAGAAAAATATTCATCAACATACTTCATTATATGAACTGCTGCGACACCGCCTGATGTATAAAAGTAGCATAAAGACAAAAGAACAGAAAGAAGAATTGAACGACCTGGTGGTTAGCGAACTTAATTACAAAGCTAACCCCTTAGCCAATACTTTTGAAAGTCAAAAAATTCATCTGCTGTTCCAGGCTTATTATTTTATTACTGTAAGTGATTATAAAAGCGCACTCAAAACTTTTTATGAAGTACATGAACTTTTTGAAATACATAAAAAGCTGTGGCTTGAAACACCAATTGATTACCTAAGTGCTGTGGAAGGATTATTAGACAGCCTTCACTCCATAAAGCATTATGATGAAATGAACTTCTTTGTAAACAAGTTGCACCAGCTTGAAAAGAAGACCGTATATTTTGGAGTGATGGTAGAAAGGGTTCGGTTTATTTATACTATCAGACTTTATATTGACAGCGGACAGTTTAATAAAGCAGAAGAAATAATAAAAGAATTTAATGAAATTCTGATAGCACGTATAGATTATCTTGACCTGAACAAACAGGCCGAAATATATTTATACATGGCCATCGTTTATCTGGGAAAAAACAATGTGAACAAAGCCCACAAACTATTAAATAAGATATTGCTTGAAAGCAATCTTTTTTACAGCTTACCGGTGTACAGGACTTTCAGGTTGCTGCATTTATTGGTGCATTATGAATTAGGAAACCATGAATATATCGAATCCGAAACACGCTCATTGAAAAGAACATCAGGGGTTAATCATAATAAATCATATAAAATAGAAAAAATAGTTTTTAAGTTTCTCCGATATAAAACCTTGCCTTCCACTTCAAAAAACCGGGAAGCTGTTTGGAATCAATTTAAAAAATCATTTGAGTTATCTCTTGCAGATAAATATGAACAACAATTTCTGAAAATTTTTGATTTTGCATCATGGATAGAATCCAAACTCTGTAAAAAACATTTTGAGAAAGTATTGATAGAAAAATTTTCAGGAAATCAGTAAGTAATGTTGCGTGCATCTTAGCGTTGCTTAGTTCGTGGTGTAGCGACAGCCAGCGCGAAGTGCCGCATTTTTACAAAATTTTGGTAAGGAGTTAGGAAGAATCGTGGAAATGCCTCAGCAAACGCTAGAAAAAGACTTAGTAGTTATTTTTACTAAATGAATTTACTAAAAATATAAGAAAACATATAAAATTTATTAATAATTATAGGTTTCTATAATAAATTATTCCACTTGCGGGGCTAATCTTATCAAATGCCATGCGGAAGTTGATATTCATGCGCGGTGGAATTCCTCGCCCGCTGGAAAACATAAAATAATCATGGATATTTATATTAAAATTACCATTTATATAAAATTCGTTTTTCTCGTCCGTTCTTTTGGCTTGAATCGTAATGGGGCGGTACATGCCTCGATAGTACAAAGAGCCTTTCATCGATAGATTCTTTAGGCGAAGTTTTTGCTCTTTAAGCGTGTATCCCTCGTCTTCTATGATTTGGCGGATTTGCTGGATATTTTCTGAAGTAATTTCATTTTGCGAAGAAAACACCATGTCATCGGCGTAGCGGGTGCAAGTCCAACCTGCCCAGTTGGCGAGTTGTTGGAGGTCGTGGTCAAGTTTTACGGTAGCAAAGTTGGATAGCACGGGCGAGGTGGGAGCGCCCATCGGTAGGCGTTCTTGGTGGGTAGTAAGGCGCGTGAGGAGTTGGGCGAGGTCATCTTCCAAAGTAAAGGGTTCACCTTTAAAAACTTGGTAAACCCGCTCAAATTTCACTTGATGGAAAAAATCTTCAATATCGGCATTGAACAACCAGGGTGCGCCAAGGTGTCGAGCGGCGTTCGTCACGATGTGTCGCGGTTGCGAGTCGCCCTTGGGGCAGAGCATAAAGCCATAAGCGGCATCGGAGCGTTGGGGGTAATAGGCGCTTTGTAAAAAGTCATTGAGTTTATCCTGCACTTGTTGCAGTTCGTGTTCGGGGTCTTCAATCCAGCGTTTGGAGCCGTCGCGCTTGGGTACGGTGAAGAGGTTGTACTTTGGATTCAGGGAGAGCAGGTTTAATTCATATTCGGACAAACCGAGTAGGGCTTCGAGGTCATCTATGTGGCGAATGGCACAGAATAGTGCCGCTTGCTGGCGAAGTTTTTCGATGGTACGCGTGTGCGTGAGAAAAGTCTTTATCATAACATAGGGTTTAGGAAGTAAAGTGTAATTAAAACGTTTTGGCAGGGTAGATTATTATAACTATTTACATTATAAAATTGTTTTATACAAACGCTTAAATTTCCCTTGGTGCGTGGATTATTCTGCTGGCTTAGGTGCGCAGTTGCCACTAAAAATGCTTTGGAGGCTTCAATGGAGGGCATTAGCACGTGGCGGTTGCAGGCAGAAGCAAGTTGCAAGTTTACGGTAAACAATCCTACGATTGTTTTTGTGTTTACCGTAAACTTGCAACTTGCTTAGGGGTATCCCCTAAGAACCCCCGGCACGGCACAGAGGTGATTTTTCAACTGCGCTTTTTTCCAATCAAAATAAATCGGCTGAATTACTTGTAAAAATCGGATTTGTTCGGTAATTTTGGACGTTCACTTTTTGTAAAAATTGAGTTATTAAAAATGTCAGAAACTGATATTCTTTATCGAGCGCTGGAAAACCTCGAAATGCTGACAAAAGCGGCATTAACAGTAGCGTATGACAACCATTCGAATGGGCATACTTGGGACGCTATGCTAGATATTCAGTTTGGTACTGCAATAGGGCATTTCAAAGTGGACGTGAAGACCAATGTTTATCCTTCAAATGTGGCTCAGATGGTTGAAAAATTTAGGAAGGAGGAAAGTCTCTTGGTGGCAAAATATATCTCAAATCCTGGAAAGGAATTACTCGAAACGCAGGGTATTAACTATCTTGATATTGCTGGAAATTGTTTTATTAAAAATGATAAAGGTATTTTCTGGCACGTAAGGGGACAAAGAATATCAAAAGAAATTAAAGAAACGAAACACAAATCTTTTAATAAAAATGGGATTAAACTAATCTATGCGCTGTTATTGAAGGAAGAATTAATAAATGAACCGTATCGGGTAATAGCCGATGTCGCGAATATTTCGGTTAGCACGGTCGGTGATATTTTAAATGACCTTCGGGAATCAAAATTTTTGTTTCAAGTGAATAAAGATAAAATGAAGCTTGATAACAAGCCAGCGTTACTCAGTCGCTGGGTGACGGATTTTCACCAAAAGCTAAAGCCTAAGTTATTCAGAGGTAAATACACGTTAACAAAAGACTATCAGTGGGGAAATTGGAAACAACTTGATCTCGGAAATGACGCTTTTTGGGGCGGCGAACCGGCTGCTGAACTTTTAAACCATTTCTTACAACCTTCCATTTGGACTATTTACACCGACCTCGACCGGCGAAGCCTTATCCATGACTTTCATTTAGTTCCTGCTAAAGAAGGGAATGTGGAAATTTATAGTCTTTTTTGGAAGTTGGAAAATCGTACTTTTGTCAATACAGCGCTAAAAACGGTTCATCCACTTTTGGCTTATGCCGATTTAATAGGCTCTGGGAATGACCGAAATTTTGAAGCAGCCCAAAAAATGTATGCACAATACCTCCAAGATATTATTGAATAGCATAACAGATCAGGTTGTAATCGACATTCTCAAAATAGTGATTCCGGTATTAGAGCAATCCAGAATTGATTATTTTGTAGTCGGAGCGTTCGCCAGAGATATTGATTTGCTTGTAAAAGGGCATCCTGAACCGCCGAGGCGAAAAACAAAAGATATTGACTTAGCTGTGTTGATGGGTTCCAACGAAGCCTATGAATCGCTAAAAGATAGCATTGCTGCCTTACCCGATTTTTCTCCCAGCCAAGATGAACCTTATCGGTTTATATTCAAAGAATCATATGAAGTAGATTTCTTACCTTTTGGAGCAATAGCGAATGAAAAGGGGCAAGTGGAATTAAAAGCGAAAACAACTTTTTTGCTTGATATGCCGGGATTTGAGGAAATTAAACCCTGGGTGCAAACGATTGAGACGGAGGAAGGTTTAAATCTTCGGGTATCTTCTTTGCCGGGCATTGTACTGCTGAAACTTTTTGCTTGGGAAGACCAACCTGGAAGAATCAAGGATATAGAGGACATCGATTATATTCTAAGAAACTTTTATTTGTTGCATATTGAAGAGATTTTAGAGACAGATGCCGATTTGTTTGATCTTTTTACAGCGGAAGAAAAGTATTTTGAAGAGCTTATTTCCGCTCGATACGTGGGCAGAAGAATGGGAAGTATGCTTGAAAATGCGCCTAAATTGGAAGCCAGATTGCTTCGATTATTGGAAATTCAGTCCAAAAGTTTTTCGATGGCAAGGTTGATGTCTTATAAAAATGCAGAAGATGGTCAACAGATTATCCAATCATTGTATCAAGGATTAAGAGATTGCATAAAATAGGTATACATTTTGTAAGTTTTGCCTCACTTCTCCCGCCATTTTTTACTACTACGGCTATGATGAATAACCGTATGAATGACGATTTCTTGACGGTTGTGATGGACAGAGTAAATAACATGGTATTTGAAGCGTTGAAGGTGCAATCTCCTTCGATTGGCGTAGAGTGGGGGAGCGCTTTCGGGCAATTCCGTTAATTGGTAAATGAAGTGCAGTTTTTGATACTCGGTAGGTGTAGGGCATGATAAGCGGTTACGATTGACTGGCTTGGGCTAAATAACGGTCCATTTCAGCACGATAGTCTTCATGAGTGAGACCTGGATCTTCCCCATTCTCAATCGCCTCATACGAAGCGTCAATCTCGGCTCGAAGTTCTGGGGTCAGCTCAAAATTTTCCTCTTCCACTAAGATGTCTAAAATAAAGTGAACAATTTCCGCCTGCTGTTGGCGTGGCAGATTAGCAATTTCTTCTTTAATGGCTTGTGCAGTCATGTTGCTTTTTGAAAAAAAACGAATGTTTTAGCAAAATAGTTCTTTTTGTAAATTTCTGCCATAATCGTTTGGAGAACTCTACCCAGCAGCTTACCTGCAAGGTTGGTTAACAGTTCTGAAAAAAGACAAACTGTTTATCTTTAAAGCCGCAGCAGCCGCGCAAAAAGCCGCTGATTATATTTTCAACAAATAGCAAAACACATCAGACCTCACAAAAATGGGGTCTGATTTACTTTTTATACTTTTCGATGTTCAAACATTGATAATTTCAATCTGGCGAGCCCGCCTTTGAGGGCGGACGACAGCGGAAAAAGAATGGTGTTTGCCGACTGAAAAACATTCTAAATTTTTCAGTGAACGATTTCTACAAAATTTAATAGATGATAAGTACAATCAGCTTATTCCTGCTGTGTTTATTGAAATACATTCGGAGGAAAATAACAGCCTGATATTCGATCAACAATAAAGCTTATGTAACTATTCAGGTTCTCTGAATTAGTTATAATGGATAAAAATTGTTAAACTTGG
>CAZJXN010000214.1:1747-6999 GCA_964549655.1 uncultured Saprospiraceae bacterium | reverse complement strand
TTACCATAAATAATCAGTGTCCTATTTTAAGATTTAAAATACATACCGCACCCCAAATTGAAACTGCCGAGGCGCACTGGCATTCCTGCGCACGAGCACACCGGAGGCGCGAGAACCCGCTTGAATTTGATTACTTTGCGTCGCGTTATTGCTATAACCACTCAGGTTTTGAATATCAAATACGTTGAAAATATCTGCCCTAAGTTCCAGATTATTGCTACCCACTGCAAACGCGTATTGAATACCCAAATCAAAATTATTCGACCAAGGTAGGCGATCATTGTTGCGGCTTTCACCAGGAAAGCGGTCGCTGTTGCCAACGTAAGCATCGCCGAAAGACGCGCCATCGCCATTCAAATCGGTGGTGCCAAACACTGCCGCGCTCGGAATGCGATTGATTGGCTGTCCACTTTGCAATAAAGATGCCAATGTAATGGAAAGGCGGTCGGTTGGAAAATAATTTACAACGGCATTAATAATATGACGGCGATCGTTAATAGAAGGTCCGGTTTCTGCTTCAAAATTATTACCATCTAAAGCCCTAAAGTTAATATCTTCGGTATTATTTTCTAAATAAGCCAGCGTATAATTTAATAAATAAGCGAATTGTTCACCTTCGGCTTTTTCTCTTTGTAAATTAAAACTCGCCGCATAATAACGGGACTCGCCGCCGGATTCAGAAACGACCACATTACGCGCCACGCCAGTCACCGTTTTACCACCAATTACAGCCGAGCTATTCGTGATTGGAATCGGGCGCGAAGCATCCGCTTGGGCAGGCGTACGAACGGTCACGTTGCTCGGATCGTTCAGCGGATATGATGCAGCGGCATTCAAATTGCGTAAACGAAACAGATTAAACGATTGATTATGAACTAAATCTACAAAGAATAAACTTTTTTCATTTACTTGTAATTGATAGCCGAGGGCAATTTGGTGCGTATAAGGATTGTCATAACCATTTGGATTCAAAATACGGCGCTCGCCACTGAAGGCACGCTCGCGTTGGTCTTGTAAAGATGCACCCGTAGGACCTTGTAAATATTGAACATTCGCCACACTCGCACCGGCATTGCCATCAAAAGTCACGCGGTCAATATCGGTATCCGAAGGCAAAATTCCTAAACGTACCAACTCGCCGATTTGCGCTTTATAATCTGCGGAAGTTGTATTTTGTTGTAATGCATCACTGTAAATAGCATATACTATTTTATCATAGAAAATGCCATAACCGCCGCGTAAACTACTGCGTTGACTCAGTTTATAATTAAAATTAAAACGCGGTGCAATATTATTTAAATCACCTTCTGCTGCGCCACCTTGTGATAAATTATCATAATCATAACGTACACCCAATGTCAAATTCAAACGGTCAGACACACTCCACTGGTCTTCGAGATAAATGGAATAAATATTTTGCCGTTTGCCAAATTGAGCAGGACGCAATTCTACGCCATAATTCAACACTTGCACATCCGCCGGAATATCTTCCACCGCCAAGTCTGCGCCGCGATTCAAGTTAGCGACTTGTTCTTGTTGTGCCTTTGTCAAACGCACGGTGTAGCTGCCAAAACTGTTACCACCGCCCACGAGTTGATGGTCTGCGCTGATGATGTTGCCACCCGCTTTGAGCGTATGCTTGCCAGCATAGTACGTGAATTTTTGTTGAAATTGCAATGTATTTTCGGTTGCATCAAAGAAATAGCCAGGGTGACCAAGCACGGCAGCCGTTTGTCCAGTTGAGTCTTGCACCACGACCTGTGGACTATTGCCCGCCAATGCTCGCGCATAATTCCAACGGAAACGAGCGTATTGAATATTGGTATTAGAACTAAAATTACTACGTACATAACTGTTTTTCAAAGCAACCAACACAGAATTACGGTCTTGCACATTCCCAGCCGATTGGAAACCGACACCGCCGTCGAGTCCCCCACCCTGCCGTTCGATATTTACAACACCAATATTGGCACGTAAAGAAGAGCTAAATGCATCCGTCCAATTGTGGTCAATTTTAGCGGAAGCGTAGGTAAAGTTATTTTGTCCGCGCACGGTTTCATTTACTTGTAATGCCGGAGAATTTAATAAATTATCTTTTAAATCGGTCGAATGTTCTACATTTACATAATAAAACGTTTTATCGGGTGTAATAGCACCTCCAAAACCGAATCCTGCTTGATACCGTTGAAAACCATCTTTTACAAAATTGCCCGACAAATCACGCTGTGCAAAATCAGATTTTCCATCAATGATGGGACCTGGACGTGAAATTAAAAATGCTTCCCCTGTAAAATCATTGGAACCGGAGCGGGTTGTAATATTGATAACACCATTATTGGTCAAGCCATATTCTGCGGAATAATTATTGGTTAAAACGGTTACATTGCGTGTAAAGCCGACTGGAATCGCAAATTTTTGTCCGCCGAGAAAGCGTTCGTTGTTATCCATCCCATCAATTAAATAACTGGTAAATAAAGAGTTAGCTCCATTAATACTTACATTCGGAGATTCTGGATAGAATCCGGTGGCTTGTGATACATTCGGCAAACGATATAATACCCGTGTAATGTCGCGTCCTTCGATGGGAATTTGTTGAATTTCTTCTTGTCTTAATTCAAATGAAACTTCTGCATCGGTACGGTTGATGCGAGTGGTAGAGCGATTATCCGTTATGACGACTTCTGACAAATCAATCGAACGCTTTTCGACCAACCCCAACTGCACACTTACTTTTTGATTGGAACGAATGCTAATATCGCTTGAAATTTCGGTAGAATAAAGGTCGGTTTCCATAACGGAAACTTTATAACCACCAGTTTCAGGCAAACTTTTGAATACTACTTTTCCTTGATTATCAGTGGTTTGTGATTGTGAAATACCCCGCGTGGTGTTTTCTAATTTTACTTCAATACCTTCTACGGATTGGCTGGTTAGATAATTGACCACTGAAACCGTCAAATCTGCTTGCGCAAAAATGATGGTGCTACTGAATAGCATTATAAAAAATGTTAAGATTTGTTTCATAAAGTGATGGATTGTAAAGTGATTGTTGTAATATAAATCAGTAGGCAGTAAGCAGTAGGCAGTTACTAATGTTGTAAAAATGGGCTCCCTACTTTAAACTAAAATATTACCTAATAATTTATTAAATATAATTACATACCATTCCTGTGAAATGGGTGCACATAAAACTTGGGCAGATAGCATCTACCTGCAAAAGATTTTTTGAAAAATTATGTTAGGAATGGAAGGGCGGCGCGCGTAACAGCGCAGTAGCGGAATATTTAGCAGCAATAAAAGGAATGTCAGCAACGGGTTGACTACCAACGCTGTGTATAATATTTTTTAAAACTTTATAAAGATAAGTAGTGGTAGCAAGACTGGAAAGTGCCTTTTGAAAAGATACCGCATCATCCACATCCGTGGCGGGTGCGAGATAGTAACAGTCGAGTCTTTGCTTTTGGGCATAGGTGATGAGGGAAGTTAGTACGCTTTCGGTCTGCCAAGGAAAATTGATAAAAGTGGCTCGATGATAAGCGCTGCGTTTTAGACCGATTGTATAAACGCCACCATCTTTAGCAGGTCCAAGTACGAGCGGCGTATCTTGTTCGAGCAGTGTTGCAATGCGTTGTAAGTGCTTGGAAGTGAGGCTTAAACAATCATTGCCAACTGCTACTACATTTTCAAAACCTGCTGCAAAAACCGATTCGATGGCATTTGAAAAACGCTCTCCAAAATTCGCACCGACTTGTTGTTCTCCTTTGATTATAAAAAAAGGCAAACCCGATTGACGCGTCACCTGCGTGATGTGCCGGTTGAACGTACGCACCACTTGCAAGCGCGCACGTACCCCCAATCGCTGATGAAACGACTTGAGTCGTGCTTCTTCTTGCTCGTTGCGCACGAACACGAGTACCGCCGTGGAGAACAATGGGTGCATAAGCTTTTGTATAGTTTGTATAGATAGCTTGGTTCAAAGATAGTAGAAAGTGTTAAATCCAATATGTCTATGTACGGACATTCGAGGCAGATTGGTTTGGATACGGGGTTTTATGTGCGTTTTGCTATTTAAAATGGCACACTGATTTTTATAATGTTTAAGATATTTTATGAATAATTTTGAAGTAATGTTAAATCATAAAAAAAACCATCCTTATCCTACAAAATCAGTGTGCCATTTGTACCCTTTTTTTTTCAACGAAAAACCGTACCTTTTGCGTGGATTTTATCCGCCCTCGTATTTTATCTTTTTCCACGATTAAACGCATTGTACACACTATGAAATTGAAAGCCGGTACGGACTTTATTTATCAGGTTATTGAGCCCACGCCGGTAACGACCCTGCTAAGACCCCACCGCCAAGCTGGGCAATTTATACAAGAAGACTGTTTGCAAATAACACCTGCTACGCAAATCAACGATTACATAGATGGTTTTGGAAACCGCTGCCAACGAATGCTGTTACAGCCCGGCGAAGTCCGTATTCATACGGAAGTGGTGGCAACAGTGGAAGACCACGTGGCCGAAAATTGGACGGCGCCTTATATTTTAGTTGAAAATCTACCTTACGAAGTGATGCCTTATTTATTGGCAAGCCGCTACTGTCAGTCGGATACGCCAGAAATTGGGCGCTTGGCTGCCGCTATTGCAAAAGACATTTGGGTGGGGTACGAACAGGTCGCCGCTTTTAGAAACTGGATTCACAACAACATTCAATACGAATATGGGGTCACGTTCTCTTCTACCACGGCGCTCGATATTTTCCACAATCGGGCGGGGGTGTGTCGGGACTTTGCGCATTTGGGTATTTCGCTTTGCCGCAGTATGAATATTCCGGCACGGATGGTGGTTGGTTATTTAAAAGAATTGAAAATCATGGACTTACACGCGTGGTTCGAAGCCTACATCGGGAATAAATGGTATGCGTTTGATGCCGTGCAGGAAAAAACGACGGGCGGGCGCATCATTATTGGCTATGGGCGCGACGCGGTGGATGTGGCGGCTATTACCCAATTTGGGAATGCGTACTTACAGATGATAAATGTGTGGGTGGAAGAGGTTGGGTGATGGGAGGATGGGGTAATAGGGTGATGAGGTGGTCGTGCTTGCGGGACAAATCGGGGTAATGGATGATGCACCTGCAAGAAGAAGCTTTACAATTGTTAAAAAATAAATACAGTTGCTCTAACATTCATTTCAGTTGCTCTAACATTCATTTCAGTTGCTCTAACATTCATTTCAGTTGCTCTAAC
>CAZJXN010000214.1:0-1647 GCA_964549655.1 uncultured Saprospiraceae bacterium | reverse complement strand
TAACATTCATTTCGGTCGCTTTAACATTCGTTGCAGTCGCTCTAACATTCGTTGCAGTCGCTTTAACATTCATTTCGGTCGCTTTAACATTCGTTGCAGTCGCTCTAACATTCGTTGCAGTCGCTCTAACACTCGTTTCAGTCGCTCTAACGTTCGTTGCGGTCGCAAATAGTTACGTTGCGTTAGACACTGCGAAAGTTAACGTTGCTAATTTGCTTGTATTTGAGGCTATTATTGCCAAACAGGGACTTTACATAACTTTTTGTGATACTTATATACTCCGGCGAATGGAGACTCAACGAGTTGATTCAACTCCGAATGGCTGACTTGCAGCATTCCTTTGCTACCCACCTGCTCAAAAAAGGCGTGGACTTGCGCTATATTCAAGAACTGCTCGGACAGGAAAGTAGTAAGACCACTGAAATCTATACGCATAACTTGTCCCGATGCACTCGGGATCACGCATAAAGGATGGAATAAAATCAAAAGCCCAATTGATGACTTAAAAATTTAATGCAATGTTTACTTGTATGATTATATCCTTTGTTTTATCTTGCTTCCATAAGTAATATGATATGTTTCTATTAAATAATCGGGGCTTCCAACTGGCTTCGCCAAGTAATGTAGGATACGAACTAAGCAAATATACTTGCACCTCCAAGGGACTAAGTAAAAGGCGAAATGTAGTAATACAATAGTTGGGCGGCATTTTCAAGTATAGTCCTAACTTGAAACTTTCTACCTTTGAACCAACAGACAAAAAACATAACATCTGACAGTCAGCATGGATGAAAAAATAAAAAATAAAAAAATAAAATGGCTGCGCCGAAAAAAATTCAAAAAAAATCACAACCGCCTGCTACCGTGCAGAACTTTCCTATCGTAGGTATTGGGGCAAGTGCAGGAGGGCTCGATGCATTCAAGCGATTGCTCACAGCGATACCCGAAAATTCAGGCATGGCTTATGTATTGGTGCAACATCTTGACCCGTCGCACGAAAGTATTTTACCAGAGATTTTGCAGCGGGTAACAAAAATTCCGGTGTATGAAATTACCGATGACATTCATCTTGCACCCGACCATATCTACATAATTCCTCCCAACAAAATTCTTACCTCAACGGATGGTGTGCTGCAACTCGCTCCCCGGGAGAAAAAAATTCTCAATCTTTCTATCGATATTTTTTTCACATCGCTTGCCGATGTGCATAAAGAGTTTGCAGTAGGTGTGGTGCTATCAGGCACGGGCAGCGATGGCACACTCGGATTAAAAGCAATCAAAGAACACGGCGGCATCAGCATCGCACAGGACTCGGAGTCCGCTGCTTACGACAGTATGCCGCAAAGTGCAGTGAATGCAGGAGTTGTTGATTTTATTTTATCTCCCGAAAAAATTCCTGTACAACTTTTACAAATCAATGCCTCCTATAAAACCAGTCATTTTTTTAAAGCGGAAGAAGAAGAACTTCCAAAAAACGATGAAGATATTTTTAGGCAAATTTTACTGTTGCTTCGTCAACGGAGCGGCGTTGATTTTACTCATTATAAGCAGCCCACTTTTCACCGGCGCATAGCACGGAGAATTGCCATTGTCAAAAAGAAAAATCTTGCTGACTACCTAAAGTTTTTACGCACCGATAAAGCCGAA
>CAZJXN010000213.1:1817-7141 GCA_964549655.1 uncultured Saprospiraceae bacterium | reverse complement strand
CCAAGCCGTCTTTTCAGCAGTGGAAATATCCTTCCCCTCAATTCCATCCAATAAAATATTTGCATAGTAAGGACCACTATCCGTCATCGTTACCCACATGATGTGGTCAAATTCCCCGCGATGTTTGCCTCGCAGGGGCGTGCCGCCACCCGTGGTCGCCAATACAAAATAATCCGAACGATTGCGCTCGTGTAAAGCATACTGATGCAAGTGTCCCGTGAAAACGGAATGTTTACGATTTTTTAACAACTCTTCTACGCGCAGCCAGTTTTTTGCATTCTCGCGTGCCCACAGCGGCTGGTGCATGAACGCCAGTGTCCAGCGCACGTTCGGATTTTCTTCTAAAGTCTTCTTTACAAACGCCACCTGCGCATCCGTGAAATCGGGATTCTTCAATGCCGTTGCGCCTTCTTCAGAATTTAAACATAGAAAAAGGACATTTTTGTAAATAAAGTGATAATAATCCACCCCAAATTGCTTACGCCACAAGTCCACCATCGTCGGATTGGTATAATCGTGATTGCCAGCCACGTAAAAGAACGGCATTTGCAGGTCATTCGTAAAGCCTTTGAATTCCGTCCATTGGCGGTTGAGTTCCGTGGTGTCCTCGGTGTAACCTTCAATCAAGTCGCCCACACTCAACACGAATTCGGGTTGTAGCAGATTGAGGCGGCTAATCCCGTGTTCAAATACGCCCGGACGATGCCCGCCCGTGCGATCCGTCACAATCGCAAATTGGAATTTATCAGGGTCGTTGTTCAGCGGCAATTTACTCCAAGGCTTACTCGCTGAGTTCATTTGCGGTAATTTTAGCTCATTTTGTCCATTGACAAACAGGCAATTACAAACCAAAAATGATAGTAAAATCAATTTTTTCATAGATTGGATGTTTTAAGTTGGTAGAGGGAATAGGGATTACGGCGTGTTCTGTCTCTCTACCCTATTCCCTCTACGCCCTACAAGTGAAGCCGTGAAATAACGAAACAGAGGTAAAGTGAATGTTAAGTGGAGATTAAGATTATAATTTATCTTTTTCAAAATTACCCAACTGCGAAGCCTCCTCTGTTTTGATAGAATCTGCGACTAAGTTATTTATAATATTCATTTCATCTTGCGTCAACTCCCGCCATTTCCCAATTGGTAAGTTTTGCAATGTAATATTCATAATGCGTACCCGCTGCAATTTCATCACTTTATAATCCAAATAAGCACACATCCGCCGTATCTGCCGATTCAAGCCTTGCGTAAGTATAATTTTGAATATAAATTTCCCTTCTTTCGTTACTTTACATTTTTGTGTAATGGTTTCTAAAATTGGAATTCCATTACTCATTTTGTGAATAAAAACAGGTGTAATTGGTTTATCCACCGTTACAATATATTCTTTTTCATGATTATTACCGGCGCGCAGAATTTTATTTACAATATCGCCATCATTGGTGAGAAAAATAAGCCCTTCCGATTCTTTATCCAAGCGACCAATGGGAAAGATGCGTTTTGGGTAGTTGATGTAATTTATAATATTTCCTTTTACGTACAGCTCTGTGGTACAAGTAATCCCAACGGGTTTATTAAAAGCAAGGTAAATAACTTCCTCTCTTCGTTCTAATAATTTTCCATCAATTTTCACGACATCGCCCTCCCCTACCCGATTGCCGGTTACCGCTATTACATCATTGATTGTTACTTTACCTTCTTTTATGAGTACATCCGCCGCCCGACGCGAGCAAATGCCTGTATC
This sequence comes from uncultured Saprospiraceae bacterium, assembly GCA_964549655.1. Lineage (GTDB taxonomy): Bacteria > Bacteroidota > Bacteroidia > Chitinophagales > Saprospiraceae > JADJNW01. The sequence goes on along the minus strand of CAZJXN010000213.1, from coordinate 5,400 downwards.
GCTGATGAATTTGTTGAGACTGATAGTGTCGGAATTAGAGAGAAGCATTCGATTTTTTAAATTAAAGATACTCCTTCTCCAGCATTTCCAAAAATTCATCTTTACCAATGACTTTCATCGCCGGAAAATTAATGTTTTTCAGAACATTAAAATGTGCATCATCAGTTACGATAAAATCAGCATTGGCAGCTACTGCGCAATCTACAAATTTGTTATCATCTGGGTCGGCTTTTATTAACTGCCAAAAGAAATATTTATTAATTTGACTAACATTGGGAAGTTGGGTAATGATTTCTATTGCTTGTATTGCCATTTCATGATTGGCTTTTTCGGAAAATATTTCTTCGTATTCATTTAAAATATCACTGGTAATACAAAGTTCATAGCGCCCACGTAGCAATTGCAAAAAGATAGGATGATACATGGAGCGGCGCGGCAGAGATACCAGCATAACATTGGTATCAATTACAACTTTCATTGTTCTTGCTGTCTGTTAAGGAAATCTCGCTGGCTTTGATAAGGGATGCGCATATGTTCTTTACCCCAACTTTCTATTTTTTCTTCATTCACAACGCCTTGATCCCAAAGGTCGTCCAAATTTTTTTGTAGGCGTTGGTAGCGAAATTCCAATAACACTTGTCGTAAATCTTCCATTTCTGGATCGGATAGATTCTCTGCAAAGATTTCTAACAATGCTAATTGTGCGTTACTCAAGAATGTTACCGTATTTACCATGACAATTTTTTTCAAAAATACGCATTTTACAAGAATTTTCAAAATGCTTTACGATGGCTGAACAGTTTCTAATGTTATAATCTTTACCCGCTCATTCTCACTCAAAAACCGCTGCACAATCCGTGTCGTCTCTGGATTACTACTATAATATTTAATGGATTGGCGAAATTCATTTACATCTTGTATCGTTTCATCGCGGTCAATGTAACCAAAGCCACAATAGATACCGCCTTCCACGAGGATGACGGATTGCTCGGTAGGCGTTCTACCTCGGTCGAGTATAATAAAATCATTATCAAATATCATGGAAAGACGTTCAAGGGCTTGTTGGGCGCGTTCGTTATAATTTTCTACGCATTCCTTGCCGCCGCACGCACCATGACATTGCTTGAGGTGGAAATGAAAACACACGCCCTTGCCCGCTTGGAGGTGACAAAGTCGCGGACATAATTCGAGTTTTTCGACGATCGAACTCAAGTGTCCACGGGCGTTGCCGAGTTTTGGATATTGGGAAACGATTTTAAATTGCTTGGCATTTTTGGCGGTCACATGCGCTGTATCGAAGTGAATGTAACCTTGCTCATCCTTCCAAGTATGAATGACATAAGGAAATTTTCGTACGCGTTGAGCGCGATTCACAGGCGGGAGGAGGCGTTTTATTTCATGAGATTCGAGCAGCATGGCTACCAATTCACTGCCGGTGAGTTCGTAAGTGATATCATGCACATGCTGTTGTAATATTTTCGCTTTTTCGGTGTGGTCGGCAAAATGTTCTGCAATTCGCTTCCGAATATTAATACTTTTTCCCACATATAATACATTCCCTTTTATATCATGGAAATAATAAACGCCACAAGATTCGGGCAAACCATGCACTTTTTCAATATTAAAACTTTCCGGCAGCCTCGATTCTCGAATACCCAAATTTACCATGCGCTTGACCGTCTCATGGTTGCATTGTTTGGATAAAATCTGTTCAAATAACACGGTCGTCGCCAGCGCATCTGCCAGTGCTCGGTGTCGCGCATCAGTCGGAATCTTAAAATGCCGAATCAAATTTTCCAAACTATACGAAGGCAATCCAGGAAACGTCTCCCGACACAACCGCACGGTACACAGTTGCTTCCGCGAATACGCATACCCCAAGCGCTGAAATTCCTCTCGAATAAATCCATAGTCAAATCGCACATTATGCGCCACAAACACCGCGCCCTCGGTGAGTTTCACTATTTCTTTTGCAATTTCGTAAAAGCGCGGCGCACCAATGACCATGTCCTGCGTGATGCCCGTCAACTGCGTAATCCCATACGGAATGTACGTCTCCGGGTTGACCAGCGTCTCAAATTTTTCAATAATTCGCTCGCCATCGTGCAGCACAACGGCAATTTCTGTAATTTTATCGCGCGTCGGTTTGCCGCCGGTGGTTTCGATGTCAATTATTGCGTACTTTGTTGTGTTCATGTCCGATGTATTCGTGTGTTCATGTGGGCGTGACGCGGGTACAAGAACACTTGAACACACGAACACCTGAACACAATTTTAAAACAAATGCGTGTAAAAATAACCTATTTCGTTGTAATTTTATTAATTTTTACAATTAGTTGTAGCCGAAAAGTGCAAAATATACCGCCAAAAGTCACTCCAGTGCCACCGATTGACACGGCAGGCGTGGTCATCACCGTTCCAAAAGATACCATAAAACCGACATTGGATACGCCAAAAGTCATTGTCAAAAAGGAAGTCATTGTGGGAGCCGCACGTTTGTCCGAATATTTGCCGCTGTTGAAAAATAAAACCATTGCAATGGTGGTCAATCAAACTTCGATGATTGGGCAGGTGCATTTGGTGGATACTTTGCTGAGTCTGGGTATTAAAATAAAAGCGATTTTCGCGCCAGAGCACGGCTTTCGCGGCACAGCTTCCGATGGGGAGAAAATTGCGGATGGAAAAGATGCGAAAACGGGTGTTCCCTTACTTTCCTTGTATGGTAAAAAACGCGAACCCTCGGCAGAAGACCTGGCGGGTGTAGATTTTGTGTTGTTTGATATTCAGGACGTGGGTGCCAGATTTTATACTTACATTTCTACGATGCACGATGTAATGCGGGCTTGCGCAAAAAATAAAGTTGAGTTTATGGTGTTGGATCGCCCGAATCCCAATGGACATTACGTGGATGGACCGATTTTGGAAGCTACACAGCGCTCGTTTGTAGGAATGCACAAAATCCCGATTGTACACGGCATGACGATTGGCGAATACGCGCAAATGCTACTGGGCGAAAATTGGCTCGGTGATAGTTTGCAATGCAAATTGAAAGTTATTACGTGCGAACATTACACACATGATACGCCCTATGCGATTCCTATAAAACCTTCTCCAAATTTACCTAATGACCGTGCCATTTTATTATATCCTTCCCTTTGTTTTTTTGAAGGTGTAACGGCAAGCATTGGGCGCGGTACAAATAAGCAATTCCAGGTTTATGGCAGTCCTGATTTTCCGAAAGGCAATTTTACTTTCACACCAATGCCAATGGAAGGCTCTACGAATCCGCCGCTCAAAGGGCAATTGTGTCGCGGCTCTGATTTGACCCATCTTTCCCCTGATTCTATTTGGCAGGAGCGGCGCATTAATTTGAAATATTTGCTTGATTTTTATCAGGAGTTTCCGAAAAAGGATACGTTCTTTTTAAAAACATTATACATTGATAAATTGGCGGGTACAACGCAATTTCGCAAGCAGGTGGTAGCTGGGAAAACGGAAGCGGAAATACGCAAAACCTGGCAGCCGGGTTTGGAAAAGTTTAAGGCGGTAAGGAAAAAGTATTTGTTGTATAAGGATTTTGAGT
>CAZJXN010000213.1:0-1717 GCA_964549655.1 uncultured Saprospiraceae bacterium | reverse complement strand
TTTTTTTATGAATATTATCAAAGACAAAATAACAGATTTGTTAAGAACTAATGAAATTAGAAAAGCTATTCATATATTAGGCAATATTGTTATAAATAAAGATTTTGCTTGCGAAATAATACTCGTATCAAGTCATTTTGAAGATATAGATAAGAAAGAGTTACTTCAAACTGAGCATCAATTAGTATTGTCTGTAGAAAAAAATCAAATTCTTGACTCTCTTAGCAAAATTTTAAATCAAATTCCATACGATTTTGAAATATTTAAGAATAAGATTTATTATTTGATTGAAAACAAGGAAGATATTTTATTAGCATTAAATTATTTTCAAGAATTGATTAATCCTTCATGGAGATACGAAATCGATACTTTAAATGATAGATTTAAAAACAATGATAGTGATAGTTTTGAATCTAATGATACCTCAGAAGTAACAGAATTTGATTTAGAGAAATGGCAGAATAAAAACACAGAATTAGGAAAAGAAATTATCAATATAATCGAAAATGGCATTATTAATAAATTAGTTTCCGCCTGGCAGTCTAAGTTATATAATATATTATTAAAAGAAAAGAATTCAGCTTTTATAGAAAAGAACTCACCCTCAAAAATTACATTAGGCGAAAATTCTAAGTATTATAATGATATTCATTTAGAAAAGGCTCCTATCAGGGGTAAATTGCTCCTTTGGCAAGAAGAATATCTTACAGGCAATTATAAAAAGGCTTTGGATATTTGTAATTCGGTACGTTTGGACTACGATTGTGATAATTCTAAAATATATGAATATTTAATGCTTTCTTTCCTTAAAGCGTGTGACTCAGATGTAATTATTAGCAGCTCCTTTAATACAAAAGATGAGAGTTTATTTAAAAAACTACTCCTTTATGTTGAAAGAGTTCAAGGATTAGCTGTTGTATCTTCTACGAGAGAAAATTCTTTGGAGGAAGTTTATTTGTTATTATTAAAATCAATTAATAAAATTTACCAAAATATAAACTACGATTATGCTTATCATAAGCCAGCAAGAGGTATATCTAAAAAAAGAGAATTAATAAAAAAGATTATAGAAACGGTATTGTTATTGGCAGATAAATTTGGAGGAAAACCAGCTGGTTTCATTGATTTTTGCGAAGATTTACTAATTGAGTTAGAAGGTGGAGGTAAATATTTTTGGATATATCCTATAAGAAATGGACTTTCTAATAAGATTAGATTTGATGCGGTTGGTTATAGAGAAAAGGTAATGAAGCTTCTGAATTTTGAAGAAGAACTAATTAAAAAGCAAGAACATATCTCTTATCTAATCAGTAGCCTTAAAGTGAAGAGCAGTAAATTGAGTTCTTCAGCAAATAAGAATAATGCAAAGAGAGAACTTATTTTAAGCTGTGAGTTAGGGTTCATTTTATATCAAGATGAAAGATTTAAGAAATTAAAAGAAGGAATTTTTAATGAAGTTGGCTTAGATGATTTTGACACAGAAGTCTCCACAAGAATAGAAGATTTGGAAGGCGATGAGCTTAAAAGTGCTTACGAGGATGCTACAAAAGGCATTAATATTAATCAAAATATAAGAAATTTACCTTCTGACTCAAAAAATGCTGATATTGGCAATTCCGAATTTACTTCCGATGAAAAAGATGCTAATACTAAAATAAAAAGATATTGGCTACTAATTCCAATTTTGGAACTAATAACAGATATAAAAAATGCTAAT
>CAZJXN010000212.1:0-7253 GCA_964549655.1 uncultured Saprospiraceae bacterium | reverse complement strand
TCTATATTTGTCAACAAAGCACAAATCACAAATCCCTTTTCACAAATCACAATTCACCATCCCTATGCTCGACCAACGCATCATTGACCTCTTCGACCAATTTACGCACGGCGTTATCACCCGCCAAGAATTCATGCGCCGACTCACCGTTTTTGCAGGAAGTACGGTAGCTGCGATGGCAATCTTACCAAAATTAGAATTAGATTTTGCTGATGCCAATACGACCGCCGAAGCCGCTAATGAAATCGAAACCCGCTACGTAGAATATGAAAGCAATGGCAAAAAAATAAAAGGCTATCTGGCAACTCCAAAAAAGAAGAAAAAACGTGCAGGTGTGGTCGTCATTCACGAAAATCGAGGACTCAATCCGCACATCGAAGACGTAGCCAGACGCGCTGCGCTGGCGGGTTTTACGGCACTTGCACCGGATGGATTGTCCCCGCTGGGTGGCACTCCTGCGGACTCGGATGCGGCACGTGACCTCATTGGAAAACTCGAACAACCCGTTGCTATTCAACTCTTTAAAGATGGTTTAGAATATTTGCGCAAACTTCCCAAGGCGACCGGAAAAACGGGCTGCGTCGGTTTCTGCTGGGGCGGCGCGATGGCAAATTCGTTGGCTGTAAATGACCCAAATTTACAAGCGGCGGTCGCATTTTATGGACGACAAGCAGCAGCGGAAGACGTTCCGAAAATTAAAGCCGCCTTAATGCTGCACTACGGCGCACTCGACGAGCGCGTCAACGCTGGTATTCCAGCTTATGAAGAGGCTTTGAAAAAATATAATAAAGCATATCAAGTTTTTATTTACGAGAGTGCAAATCATGCTTTTCATAATGATACGGCGGGTCCGCGTTATGATGAAAAAGCGGCAAAGTTGGCGTGGTCGCGGACAATTGTGTTTTTTGAGGAGAAATTGAAATAACGTTATATCGAGATTTAGCAAATCTTGAAGATTTACTAAATCTTTTCACCCCGATATCTTACGCATGAGCGTTTCTAACGGTCCATTTTTAAATTTTCTACTCCATTGGAAACTAAAAAATAAACTAAGTAAGTAAAATGTTATTGCAAAACCCAGCACTACAATCGGCGGTGTTGGCGAGCCTTGATTCATAGAATTAATATCCGTTTTTCCAGTTAAAAGACTAAATAGAATCATTCCTAAAGTTAAATGTACGACGTAATGTGTCAGCGTCATTTGCCCGGTTTTAGCGAGCGCAAGTAAAATTTTATTATTTGAAAATCGCTCCCCAATTGTGATACAAATCACCAACAATATTAAAGCAAAACCCGACGTAGATAGCATAAATGGCAAAAACGGGGGTAAATAATCTGCGGTTATATAAAATGCAGGGTCTTCGTCAAAATAGCCAGCCGTCATTTGCAATAAGGAAACTCCAAGAAAAAGTAGAACGCCCGTCAATAGTAGATTTTGTTTGATTTTTTGATTTTGCCAATCCAATCGCCCGAGCCACATTCCCAGTAAAAAATAAGCGACCCAAGGAAAAATAGGATTCCAGCCATTATAAAAAGTGTTACGTAAAAAGCCCGATAATGTCCAGAAGTCAGTATATTCTAAAGCATCAAAATTCCAGCCATTTTCATAAGGAATGATGAGTAGCAGTAAATGAAAAATTACAATTGCTAAAGCTGCTGCCCACAAGTAATATTTCTTGGGTGTAAATAATAATAATGCTGCCAAGTGCATATACCCACCGTAAAAATGTAAAATATCTGCCGACCACCAATTGTATAATAAAAGCCCGGTGAAAAATAAAAACCACGAGCGTTTCATTACCATAGCCTGCAATTGTTGCTTTTCTTCAAGGCTGTAAACGGCACGATTCGTCATCAACGCAACGCCCATTCCAGCCAAAATGACGAAAGTAGTGCTGGAATTGCCATTAAATAGATTCAAAAATCGCCCTAAAATGGAGGTGTCCTCATGCGAACCAAAAACGATATTAAAATTCACGATAAACATTCCAAAAATAGCGTAGGCGCGCGCTAAGTCGAAGCCGATGATTCTGTTTTTCATATACAGTAAGTGGTTTTTGCTGCAAAGTTGTAGTCGTGAAGTGTAATAGTATTTGACTTAGGTCAAATAAAACCAGCATCAACACGCTTGCGAGAGATTTAGCAAATCTTGAAGATTTACTAAATCAGATTTTAGCGCGAATGCGGCTGAGGGTTTCCAAAGAAATGCCAAGGTAAGAAGCGATGTGAGTCAATTGTACACTTTGTAAAATGTGCGGATGTTCATTTAGCAACTTCAAATAGCGTTGCGTAGCGTCGAGGGAATGAAATTCAAATAAGCGTTCTTCCAGCCACATCGTGTAATATTCCGTCATCATTAAATCCAATGTTACTAATTTTGGAAACGCATTTTTTGCTTTTTGAAACGCAGTATAATCAGTGACCGTGACGGTGATATTTTCTAACGCCTGTATAAATTCGTGGCTCGGGTTCTGCAACGTATAACTCCGAAACGAAACCGCGAGGTCTTCTGTAAAAAATAATTCGGTGGTTATTTCTTTTCCGTTCTGTAAATAAAATTTTCGTGCAACGCCCTTGATAATCAGGAAACTATAACGACAAATTTCATCTTGTTGCAATAAATAATCCCCTTTACGGAATTGCTTTTCTACCGTCACGTTTTCCAACGCCGCCAACGTGGCAGTGTCCAAATGGGCAATGAAGGCATTGATTTTTTCAAGATAGGCTTTCATTAAAAGATAGTGGTGTGGATTTCTTTTCGTTGCTAAAAATCTTGCGGAAGGCAATATCGTTTTTTATAGCTACAAATTGCATAAGCTGCACTTTACAATCAAAATTACTGCTTTTACTGGACTTGAAAGGTACCGTTTGTTTTTAAAAAATATATCTAACATAAGCATAAGTATGGACGACGTGGAAGATATGTTGGTTCTGCGGGTTGGCTGGTCGGCGGCGTGGACAGCAAGTCGTTGTTCATGAATTTTATTTATGCTTCCGCAGTATCTTTATTTCTTCCATTTTCAAATCGGTTGCTTGTGCAATCTGCTCGTCCGTGAAGTTCATCTTTATTAGTTTTTTAGCTATTTCTTGCGCTGTTTTCAGCCTTTCATCCTCTCGAAACTCATCCTCCACTTTTTTAGTCGCTTTTGCACCCGCTTCTTCCGCTTCTATTTTCATTGTCTCGGCATAACTTGCTTCATCATGCAGACTTTCCAAAAATTTATTATATTTTTTACGTTCATCGTCGGGCAAATTCATCACATTCAGTTTTTCCCGGACTTCTTGCATACCTTTCGCTCTGAATTCATCCAAGACCTCGCTATTCTTGAAAAAGTAAATCCACTCATCCAACGTGTCATTCACGATGTCGTTAAATTTTGTGGTGCGAATGAGATAATATTCAGGGTAGGCTTGGTGTATAGTGGGCTTGCCAAGCAACTTTCTCTGTGCTGTGGTGAGTTGCAATTCGGTCTTGGTATGCAATCCTTTGAACTTAGTTTGCCCAACGTAAATGTAATCTTCCCCTTTTCCCAAGTCGAAGTACACGATACTGACGGCGATTACTTTTTTAATTTCTCCATATTTCGCACCGACTGGCAAGTATTCCGTAATAGCTTTTGAAGTGGCAAAAAGTATCCGCATTAGATAGTCTAATTCCCTTGTGTTCTGGATTTCAATGATAATGTGTTCGCCTTTCGAGTTCTCGGCGAACAGGTCCACTCGGTTGAATTTGTCGTCTTCCTCCTCTTGGTTACTCTCACTTTCCAACAATCCTTCGATTTTTATAGCTTCGCCCAACAGTTCAGAAAGGAAGCCTTCCAGAATACCGAAGTTCTTCTTATCCCGCAGCATTTTCTTGGTTGCCCAGTCGAAACGAATATGCTTTTTTGCCATTTCATCAAAATTTATTGCAAAAATACGAAAGCCGCTGCAAACCGCAACGGCTTTTGTAGCTCTATTTTGAGGCACTTTAAAGGACGCTGTCAATCATTACAGTCACAATGTAGCAGCATACGTTACCACTTTTAATTAATCTGATGGATTACCCCTTGGGCGTTTTCCAGTTTTTTCTATATACGCTTGTATATGTTGCTTTTCAAGTCTCCTTGCTTCTCTTTTCCCAGGTATATCACGAATCAGAATCCGGGCAAAAAAACGTACCCATTTGTCTATTCGATTCAACGCATTTACTTGCACGCGCATCCGGCTTGAGGTTCCGTCATCATCAATGGGTTTGCAACATATTCCGTATTTAAAAACATCATCGTCTTTCCCACGGTCAATTATCTCGTAAAGATGATGCGGTTCTTCGTTCTCATAAGAATTTCTGTGTGCCATACACCTGATTTAGTTCCACTTGGCTATATTACTTTTAGTCTCATAGTTATAGAGTGGCGAATACTCAAATGCTCGCCCTGTTTTTCTATTGTATGCTTCCGCAGCAATTGACAATATATGCTCAAAGTCAATGTCTGCCTGCAATGCGGATGGATTTTCCGCTATATTTTCATAATACGACTTGCCCTCAGCTACAACTGCGCATCTTACATATAAAAAGTCATCTACTGAAAAATAATCATCTGTCTGCTGCTTCATGTATGCTGCTGCGTGCTGTTTAGTATCTATGTTGAATAACTTTTCTGATAGAGAATCTTCAAATAGGTAAATGGCAGAAACTGGCATTTTGGATAAGGCATCTACCGCTGGCTGGATAATAGCTGCACGCTTTTTCTGTTTCCAGTCGAACAGGTCAATCAGTTGCCAAAATTGTTCTTCCGAAAACAAGCCTTCCCCATGTCTGCTGCTTTCTACTTTTATCTCTACTTGAGCAGAAGCCCCTGCTTTTTCTTCCAAATCTTGGAAGAATTGCTGGTTTATATCTTTAATATTTACTCTGAATACGGTCGTTGGCATGGATGAATCTATTTATTTTTTGTCTAGCTTACCACAGATAAACCATTATAAAGTTAGTACAAATTGGCTAATTATCCTATTTTTTTGCCCCCAATAGCTTGGTGTACTCCTTATTTGATGATAATCAATGTTGTATGTCGAATTTATTCATGTTTGATTGTAGGGAACGGCTGGCTTGCCGCCGTGCGTTGGCTTTGCGGGCTGGCTGTTCGGCAGCATGGACAGCAAGCCTTTGTTCGTGGCATTTTATATTTCAGCTATTTCATCAAGTGTCAAGCCCGTTGCCTCTGAAATGATATTCTTATCAACGCCTTTATTTTTCATCACGCTGGCTATTTCTATTTCTCTATCTCTTTTTGCATCACTTTTTGCTTTTTCAAGCCGTAATCTATCTTCGGTTTCTCTCAACCCAGCATAGTCGTATGCCTCCAATTCTTCCTGCGACCAGGTCTGAATATTCGCTTCTTCAAATGCGGCTCTCAATCCAGGGTCATCAATCCCTTCAGGAATAACTTCAAGGTTTTCAGCCTCTTTGATGAAAAATACCCACTTCTCAACGAGGGTTTTCAAATCCTTTCTTTTAATGTTGAATTTCGGAAGTTCGATGAAGTTGAACTCCATGTCTTCCATAATCCGCTCGCCAGTCTCGACATCCAAAATCCGGTGCCTGCTGATGTACTTTGGATTCTTGGATATTGCAAAATCCAAAATCCCAACGAAAATAGTCGGGTTCAATTTATCGTAAAACTCTCCCCGGTCAATCTGACTGACGTACCCCTGTGAGGTATAATAAAGCACCCGCTTGCTGAACCCCAAAGCGTCGGCAACCTGCATCTCGACGATGAACTCCCTGCCGCTTTGGTCTTTCGCTTTCACGTCAATAATCGTTGCCTTACCGTCCCGGAACTTGGGCAACTGATAAGGGTTCAGGATGTTTACCTCTATGATTTTATGCTTCTCCTCGAAGTCAAGGATGGCGTTTAGAAAGGAAATCAGCACTTCCTTCTTTTTCTCGTTGCCGAATATCTTGCGAAAAGCGATGTCATTCTTTACGTCTGCGAATTTCATATCAAACAATTTACTACAAAAATACAAAAGCCGCTGCAAACCGCAACGGCTTTTGTAGCTCCATTTGGAGGCACTTTAAAGCACTATGTCAATTGTTGCAGTTACAAGGTAATGTAGCAGCCAACGGCTTGGCTAAACGCAGTATGGACTATGCGCCCATACTGCGTTTAGCCTTTGTTGCACACCGTTTTTCATTTTTATTACTCTCGATACTCATCAGATATACACAATTGAACTAAGCCAATTGCAGTTCCAACTCTATTGGGAACATATTGTCTGGAATCTCCCGTTTTATTTATTAACTGAGCATCAATAAAGTAGCCAAAATTTCTAAAATCGAATACTAAATTTTCCTTAGTTACTTCGTTAACTTGAAAATTTGAACTAGCGAGAAAGGAATCAGAATCTAATGTTAAAAGTGTTTCAATGCTTTCAGAATTCTGCGGAGAATTTAAACTATACCTATTTAGGTTTATTTTCACACGTTCTCTATCTTTTTTTTCGACTTTATATCTTGACCTTAACTGAATATTCCATTTGTTAACTTCTACTGGTCTTGTGTTTACTATAAACAGGAATTGTTGATTTATTGGATATCTGATGTGATAAACACCTTTTCCTGACATTAATAAATATGCTGCCCCACCATAAGTATTTACACTAGTTAAATCATGCTGTGCATGCTGTGCGCCTTCAGCCGCAAACACATCGATATCGAGTTTTTGACCTAAATTTATGACGTCCCTTGATTTTTTATCAACTATTCCTGTAGCACCAACTGTTGTCCAACAATTGTCAAAAAGAACCCTTTCTTTAATTTCAGGAACAATAGCATCTATTAGTTTTTGTTTTTCTGCTTCAGAGTCAATTCCTGTGGCACATCCAGAAAATAGAAACATGAAAATTAAGCCGCAGGATAATAGTTTTGAGGTCTTGATGTTTAAAAAAATTAAATTTTCCATTTTTAATGATTTTTGATGAAGGAATATTTTTTTGTTTTAATGGTGTGCAACGTTTACGTATGGACGCCGGGAAGCCCGTTCTGGGCGAAATGGGCGACCATACCTTGTTAGCGGCATTATAATGTATAATAAAAGCTTTCATTGCCGCTAACTCTTGTACTAACGCAATAGCGACTAACCAAAACACGCAATGTGCACTTCATATAGTCACTATTGCGCCTATATCCTCATTAAAAAAGTTGACTTTTGAAAAGCTAACCGACATTTCCCAGCCAAATATTTGAAAAAAGGATTAATCTCCATCTTTGT
>CAZJXN010000211.1:0-7255 GCA_964549655.1 uncultured Saprospiraceae bacterium | reverse complement strand
CGACTGCACACACTGCATTGACGACTGCACGCACTGCACTAGCGAGTTTAGTTAGCAAGAAATAAAAAGAGGCACCACTTCCTTTGAAATGACACCTCTTTTTACGTTTTCACACACCGCCTAAATGCTGTGCTACTTCATCTTTATCGGCTCATACTTCTTGAACAACGAGAACTGCGTCGCTTCTACCTTTTGTTGGTAACTGGCGAAGTCCTTCGAGAAGAAGTTATTCACGCTCATTAATACCTCATTCAATTGTTTTTTGGCGGCATCCAGCATGATTTTGGCGGATTGGGTAGGTGCGCCATCGCCAGCATTGATGTAAGCGGGTACGCGGAACATCGTGGAACTTAGGTTCTCACTATTCCGAGAAATGCCTTTTAAATTTTCAGCATCTACGAATAAGAGTTCCAACTTGGTGAGCGAGTCTTGCAACGTTTTTCCCATTTTCGTCAGCTCTTTTTTGCTGGCTTCTGGTGCGTTTGACATCGCATCACTTACTGTTTTGATGGTCTTTTGAGCTTCGCGGACGCGGTTGAACGCAGTAGTGGCAGTACTTGCCATTTTATAAAAATCTTCCAGGGCAGCTACTTTAGCCTGGCGGTCGCTGGCGGATATTTGAATGCGCGGGTCGCCGTGTACCGTCAGCATGGTAGAATCTTTATAAGTGCCATAGTTCACCACCACTTTATACTTACCTGGTAATACTTCTGCGCCGCCGGGCAAATCTGCATCAGGACGCGCTTCTGTTCTGGATGGAAAACGAATGCCATCGCTGCGCATATCCCAATAAATTCGATTCAAACCGGTGTCAATCGGGGAATTAAAAGTGCGAATCAAGGTTCCCTGGTCGGTGTAAACCATTACTTTTGCACGTCCAGCACTACCGCTTCGGGTATTGCCACCACCACCGCCGAAGCCGCCAAATCCACCGCCGCCGCCACCACTCCCGCCCTGCGGCGGGAGAGCAGGTTGCACGCTGGCAGTAGCCGTAGAATCGGTTTTAGATTTTGGTAATTTGGTTGCCCAGAGGGTAATGGCTGCGCCCCGCGCTTTGGATTGACCGCTGTAAATGTCATCGGTTATAAAATGCGTTCCTGAATAAGAACGATAATTTGCTTGATACGCATCGGCTACGTCGAAAACCCGAAACGGCGCTTTGGTCGTCTCACCTTTGGTTTTCACCAATTCCCGAAAAGGGCGAATATCATCTAAAATCCAGAAAGAACGTCCAAACGTAGCAACGATGAGGTCATGCTCGCGCGGGTGAATTTTTAAATCCGCTACTGGCACAGCAGGAAAGTCGTTCATCCAATGATTCCAATTTGCGCCCATATCAATGCTAAACCACAATCCTTCGTCCGTTCCTAACCACAATAATTTCGGCTCCACCGGGTCTTGTACAATCGTCATAGCATAGCCACTCACTTTATTTTCATCTACAATGCGCGTAAAAGTTTGACCATAATTATTGGTATGGAAAACCATCGGACGCCAGTCATTCCGACGATAATCATTTACCACGACGAAAGCTTCTCCTGCATTTTTATTCGATACTTCAATAGCTGGAATCCAACTTCCAGCTTTCACCGTTGGGAGTTTGCTAGCAAGATTGGTCCAGGTTTTGCCGCCGTCGCGCGTAAGTTGTAGATTGCCATCATCGGTACTTGCCCAAATGACTTTTTCATCCACCGAACTTGGTAGAATGGCGAGAATTGTAGTGTGATTTTCCGCGTTCGTTACGTCAGGCGTTAAGCCGCCAGTTTCTTTCGCACCTTGTTGTTTTACTTTATCATCGGTGGTCAAATCGGGCGAAATGATTTCCCAAGTCTGCCCAAAATCCATGCTTTTGTGAATGAATTGGCTGCCGTAATAAATGCCGCCCGGATGTTGTGGATTTTGTGCAAACGCCGCATTCCAATTAAAACGCAACTCCACACCAGTCGGGTGTACCGGACGAATAAATTTGGAACGCCCGGTTTGCCGATCCACATAGCCCAAATTCCCACCTTGCGACATGGCATACACGTAACGATTGTCATCGGGACGAAAACCCAAGTCAAATCCATCCCCAAAAAAGACTTCCTGCCAGTCATAATTTAAAATGCCCCCTTGTTTCCAAGCGGTATTCGGACCGACCCAGGAGCCGTTGTCCTGCATTCCACCGCCAATATTGTACGGATAATCCATATCATAATTCACATGATAAAATTGCCCGACGGGAATATTTTCTGCAAACATCCATTTCGCGCCACCATCTCGGGAGACGTATAAACCACCATCCGAACCGAGCAGCATATAATTCGGGTTATTCGGATCAATCCAAAAAGCATGATGGTCGGAGTGCGACACGCGTTCAAAAATATCAAATGTCTTACCGCCGTCCTGACTCACCGACACTTCTGAATATAAATTGAAAATACGATTTTCATTTTTCGGATCCACGTATAATTCATGGTAGTAAAAGGGACGTTCACTCACATTTCGCTCATTCGTATTGGCTTTTGCCCATTTGATGCCGCCGTCGGTACTTTTGAAAAGGGCATTGTCCTTCGCTTCCACCAAAGCATATACAATGTTTGGTTTGGAAGGCGCTATTGCCAGACCAATCCGACCTAATTCCCCTTCTGGCAAGCCATCTTCGCTGGTACGCTTCGTCCACGTTTCGCCGCCGTCGTAGCTCACGTATAAGCCAGAACCCTTGCCACCAGAACTGAATGTCCAAGGTTTGCGACCGTATTCCCACATAGCAGCTATGAGTTTATTCGGGTTCGTTGGGTCCACCACCAAGTCTGCACAGCCGGTTTGATTATTGACAAACAATACTTTTTTCCAGGTTTTGCCGCCGTCAGTGGTTTTGTAAATGCCGCGCTCGTCGTTGGGTCCGAATGGCGAGCCTAATGCGCCAGCCAGCACCACATTTGGATTATCGCGGTGAATAATGACACGGTGAATGGTTTTGGTTTCTTTCAAACCCATGTTTTGCCACGTCTTTCCACCGTCCAGACTTTTGAAAATACCCAGACCTGTGTTGATGGAATTTCGCGGATTGCCTTCACCCGTACCGACCCAGATTTCCTGTGGATTGCTTTCGCAAACGGCAATTGCGCCGATGGATTGCGTAGGTTGTTTATCAAAAATCGGTTCCCAATAAATGCCGCCATCCACGGATTTCCACAAGCCGCCGGAAGCCGACCCTGCATAGATAATCGCGGTATTACTTGGGTCTGCCGCAATTGCCGTGATACGCCCACTCATACCTGCCGGACCGATGCTGCGGATTTTTAGTCCCTTGAGTTGCTCCACATTCACTTTCTGAGCGGGAAGTGTGCCTAATATTGCAAATAGAGCGATAAGTGTAAATAAAAATTTGCGTTTCATGCTTTTGATTTTAAATCGTGAAAGGTGAATGGTTAGTGGTGAGATGTGAAGATAGCTGAAATCGTTTTACCTTTTACGTTTCACCTTTCACCATTTAATTGACCAAAAAAGAAGGTGTTTTTTTCCTTCCAAATACTTTTGTACTTTTGAAAATTGAAAAGCAGTTATAGTTGAGTATGAAAAAGTTATTGATATACTTCATTCCAATTTTTATTCCTTGTTTTACAATTGTTTTAGTTAATGAAAATAGTAATCCTCGTGAAGCTTTTAAAGAATTTTCGCTGCGTGGGGTAGTAACTGCTAATGCTGCTGATAAAATTCCGACAGAATGTTCATGGGCTTGTCATAATCAAACCGCTTATTGTAAAGCCAATCATGTCAAATTTTTAAAGCCTTATTTCAAAATTGTTGACCCCATTTATTACAGTATTATAAATGGTCTAAAATCATTTGGCGATTATCAATTTGCGAATGTCCTTTTTCTAGTGTTGGCGTGGCCTATGCTGCTATGTTTTTTATTGGTAAAGTCTATTTTGATTCAATTTAAAATTCAAAAATTAAAGAAAAATGCGTGATTTTTTATCAAAGTTGGTAATTGAAATTTACGTTTACTGCACTGATTTTATAATTAATGTAGCTAATTTGACAGACACTTCGTATTATGAAGTAAATGCTTTTTTATTTTGCTTTTTGTGGATTGTGATAACTTTTGTTCTATTAGTCATATATTGTGTTCAATTAATACGTTTGCAGAAGCTAAAAAGAGTTTTTACTAAATAATATATTTGCGGTTAATAGTTGCCCCGTGCTTTAGCGCGGGGTTTTAAAATGTAAATATTTAAGGCTTTAGCCAAATTATCACGTTTGGCTAAAGCCTAAATCTTAAACAATACCTGTCCCCGCGCTAAAGCGCAGGGCAATTAGCAGCGCCCAAAATCCATTTTCATCTATCCAAAATTAAAAATATTAAAATTATGTCTAAAATAACTGCTTTGCTCGCAATTGGCTTATTATCAATTTGTTGTACTAAAGAAGAGGCGATTAAACCTCCACCGTCTCCTCCATCTTACAAATCCTATTTCACGGGCGACCAAGCCGATGTAACCACCCAACCCCAAGGCGGCGTGTGCCTCATGAGTGGCGGTGGCGAGGATGATGAAGCCATGCGCTGGTTCTTGCGACGGAGTGGGGGAGGAGACATTGTGGTGCTGCGCGCTTCCGGATCGGACGGGTATAATGATTATATGTATAAAGATTTAAATGTAAATATAAATTCTGTAGAAAGTATTGTATTTAGTGATGCGGCGGCATCGAAAGATGCTTATGTTTTGAAACAAATTGCGAATGCCGAAGCGATTTGGTTTGCCGGCGGCGATCAGTGGAATTATATAAAATATTGGCGGAATACAGCGGTGGACAGTATCATTAATGCAAATATTGCAAATAAAAAGATCGTGGTCGGCGGATTGAGTGCAGGTATGGCGATATTGGGAAGCATTTATTTTGCAGCAGATAAAGGTTCTATTACATCCGAAGAGGCGTTACAAAATCCAATGTCAGATACGCTTTCCATTCAAAACAAACCCTTTCTGAAAATTCCTTATTTACAAAATATCATAACGGATACGCATTATGCGAATCGTAATCGGCAAGGGCGACACGTAGCGTTTTTAGCGAAAGCATTACAAGCATTAAATATTCCTGCAAAAGGAATTGCTTGTGATGAGCAGTCGGCTATTTGTGTGGACGAAACGGGCAAAGCGTACGTATATGGCTCTTACCCAAAACATAACGAATACGCTTATTTTATACAAATTAATTGCGAACTAAATGAAAATATGCCAGAAATTTATACAATTGGAAAACCATTACATTGGCTGCGCGATTCCAGTGCTTTAAAAGTGTATCAAATTAAAGCGGAACCGGGCGGTAAGCATTATTTTGATTTAAACAATTGGGAAACCGGCAGCGGCGGCGAGTGGAAGCATTGGTATGTGGTGAATGGGGTTTTAAAAATAGCGGATGCAACTGCCTCAGATTGTAAATAATTGTTTGATGAGTAATTACACTGTAAAGTAAGTTTTTATATACTTTTTGTATGAAAAAAATGTAAGGAGCGCAAAAATCCGCATCATCCGCTTTATCCGCGTTCCAATCAATGTGATAAGGGCTGCAAAAAGTACAAGAAGCTTTATATGAAAAAACTACTTTACAGTGTTATTACTCATTCAACAACTTCAATATTTTAACGCTCCATCTTTCAAAGATGAACAAATATCTTAAATAAAAATCAAAAAAATATCACAATCCGCCAGAGGAGGGCAAGTATCATAATATCCCAATATCATAACTTTAATTCCGAATTATCATGCGATTACCCGGTCCTCCCATCTTCTTCATTTCTTCCTCCATCATTTTGCGGAACTCGTCTTCCGTCATTTTTTTACCTTTAGTTGGTGCTTCAATTTCCCCTTTTTTTAGCGGACGCGCATCTATTTTAGTAGCCAGATAAGTCACTTCGCCATCATTCACATCTATTTTTAAAATCATACCTAGCAGCGCGCCAAAACGGTCTGGACCAACAGAAATGGGAATATCGGTGGTAAACCACGCTATCACTTTACGCGGCTGCATATTCGCACTGTCTTGCAAAGTCGCTTTCATACAATTATAACCCGCTACTTTTTCCATTTCGCCCGTCACTTTCCACGGCATCTGTTTGTTGGTGCCTTCGATCAAATAATTTTTACCCATAAATTCTATTTGCTTCAGCCCCTGCCGGTATGCCGCCGCGCGATTTATTTGTAGCCATTTTATTAAATTATGATACTTACTTATTTCAAAAACTCGTACCACAACTTTTGTTTTCGCTCTTTTTAATTGGCATTACATCTTTGTCTTTTTGGTTGATTTACAGAACGTTACGACAACAGCAACGATTAGCAATTCTAAAAAACGACTTTATCAGCAATATCACACACGAGTTGAAAACACCGATCGCCACCGTGAGCGTCGCCATTGAAGCACTGAATAATTTTAATGCCTTACAAAATCCACAATTGACGAAAGAATATCTTGCTATTTCCAAAAATGAATTGAATCGCCTCACGATTTTGGTAGACAAAGTTTTGAAAATGGCAATTTTTGAAGAACGCGCACCGGAGTTACATTTTGAAAGTTTTAATTTTTTAGAAATCGTGCAGCAAATTATAAGTTCTATGCAATTACAATTTGAAAAACAGAATGCGGAAGTTACATTTGAAACAAAAGGAACTGATTTTATGATACAAGCTGACCCCATTCATTTAACCAATGTTGTGTATAATTTGATTGATAATGCATTAAAATATAGTAGAGAAAACACGAAAATAAATATTCAATTAGAAGGTCAAAATGGTCAAGTTCATTTTAAAATTCAAGACAACGGCATCGGTATTCCAGCGGAGTTTAAAAATCGGATATTTGAAAAATTCTTCCGCGTCCCCACGGGCGATGTGCACAATGTGAAAGGCTACGGTTTGGGTTTGAATTATGTGTCGAGCGTCGTCCGGCAGCACGGCGGCAGCATTGACGTGGACAGTGCAGTGGGCGAGGGGAGTACGTTTGTGGTGCATTTGCCAAAGAAAATGAAAAATGCAGAACGAATCATGAAACGCGCAGGGCGTGGTGAGTGAGGTGTACGATAAAAGAGGAAAAAATCCGCTCCATCCGCGTCATCCGCGTTCCAATTATGTCATAAGGGCTGTAAATGGGCAAAAAAGACGCAGCGTTCCAAGATGTGAATAAAAAATCAGCATGAGTAAAACCAAAATATTCTACAACGAATCATGAAACGCGCAGGGCGTGGTGAGTGAGGTGTACGATAAAAGAGGAA
>CAZJXN010000210.1:1600-7360 GCA_964549655.1 uncultured Saprospiraceae bacterium | reverse complement strand
AACTTATTTTCAAACCGCTGAATCGGTAGATTTTCAACATTGGCAGTTGTGGCAGGAATATTTACCACCCGTTCAAAATCAAAACGAGTATGCAGCACTTGCGTCGGTTCACTTTCTAAATAATATTGAAATTTAGTGCCATATTTTTTCAACATCTTACCGCTGAATAAAGTCACATCATAACCGAGGTAAGCCTCGTCTCGCGGCACAGCTCCATAACGGTCAAAAAAGCGTCGTTTAAAAAATTGCACATCCGGCGATAAAGGGTCGGTAAATGTGCTGCTGCTGACGTGCACATTCAGCCGTTCAAAAACATCATATTCAATCGTTTCATATTCCATCCACTGCGGCATCCCATACACAATTACTGCTTGGTTATCTCGTTTTGCAGATTCCAACTTTCGCAAAAAAGAATTGACAAAAGCCTCGGTTGACCACGAAGGAACCATAAAAACGGTCGTATCTGTTTGCATCAAAGACAGCAATTGCCCGCTACTTACCTCTGCATTTTCCGGCACGACGTATTCGCGGAAGCGGCGCACATTTCGACCATTAGAAATAACGGCATTTTCTTGTTGAAAAAACGCAAAGCGGTCTATTTCCCGATTGCGGGCGACCAGCACAATTTGCTCCGGACGGAAACGCTGGCGAGCATGGCGGGTAAGGGCTTCACAATGCGTTCTCAAGCTCGGATTCACTTGTATATAATTCGGGTTATTCATCGTCACCGAATCGGAAGTGGTGTAAGGTGAGATGACCGTTTTGTCATTTGTTTGCGCAAAATCAGCGATTTGACGCGCGACTTCGCGGCGATAGGGTCCAATAATCAAATGTGCCGCACGCAAATCTGCATTCGTACGAAGCAATTGAGGCGTGTACGTATCGGAAGCACGGTCATCAATAACCGATACATTCAACTTTATATTATCTCTTTCCAACTCTTCGAGTGCCAATCGAACGCCGCCGTAAAAACCAAGTGCCCAGTCTGAATTTTGCGGCAAGCCACTCGTTGTAGAAAATCGGTCGGTCAGAAAAGGCAGCACAATAGAGACGTTATAGGCACTCAAAATTTTGGAATTCGTGCGCTCGTCGGTTCTTATTTCGGTGGTGCGCGTGGGTGGAGTAGGAGACGTACCAGCATACGTATCCCCGCTGGACTTAATTATTTGGTCTGGATTGATTGCTACGGTCGTCCATCGGAGGGTGTCCATCTTTTCCACCGGAGCGTTTTCCACCGTTACGTAAGTGCCTGTGGAAGGGTCATAGACTCTTCTGCCCTGTATAGCGTCCAACTCGCGGTCGGTTGGTTTGGGCTTTGCCGCTTCGGGTACTGGTTGTTGAGCGCCCGTTTGCACCGGTCTGAATAGCTCGCAAGACGTAAGCATCGAAAATGCTACAAAAATGAGAAACCATTTACTCCCATTCAATGGTTGCCGGAGGTTTGGTACTGATATCATACACGACCCTGTTTATGCCTTTTACATGATTGATAATCTCGCTGGAAACGGTCGCCAAAAACTCATAGGGTAGTTGGCTCCATTCTGCAGTCATTCCGTCCGTAGAATTAACGGCTCTTAACGCAATTGCTTGCTCATAAGTTCGTTCGTCGCCCATCACACCTACGGATTGAATCGGCAGTAAAATAGTACCCGCTTGCCACACTTTATCGTAAAGGTCGTATTTTTTGAGATTATTGATGAATATTGCGTCTGCTTCTTGTAACATTGCCACTTTTTCGGGGGTAATATCGCCCAGAATGCGAATGCCTAAGCCCGGACCGGGAAACGGATGGCGTTGTAAAATATTAGTCGGGACGTTCAACTCCGCTCCAACGCGCCGGACTTCATCTTTAAACAACATCCGCAGCGGCTCTACAATTTTCAGGTGCAATTTTTCGGGCAAACCGCCTACATTGTGATGCGATTTGATAGTGACAGACGGACCATGAACGGAAATAGATTCAATCACATCGGGATAAATGGTGCCTTGCCCCAGCCATTCTACTTTTCCAGCCTTTGCTGCTTCTTCTTGAAATACTTCAATAAAACCACGCCCAATAATTTTGCGTTTCTCTTCTGGATTAGAAAAACCGGCTAATTCTTTATAAAATCGGTCGCGCGCATCAATTCCTTTTACATTTAAACCCAAATCTTTATATGAATGTAATACTTCTTCAAACTCATTTTTACGCAGCAATCCGTTATCTACAAAAAAACATTTCAAACGGTCGCCAATCGCGCGGTCGAGCAAAGTTGCTGCCACTGTAGAATCCACACCGCCGGAAAGTGCCATTAAAACGTGGTCTTGTTCGCCGATTTTTTCTTTTAATGCTCGAACCGTATCTTCTACAAAATGAGCAGGTGTCCAGTCGCCTTTACAACCTGCAATGTTATACAAAAAATTCTGTAAAATCGCTTTTCCATCCAAGGTATGCGTCACTTCCGGGTGAAATTGCAAACAATAAACCGGCGCGCCAAAAGCATTTTCTTTGGATTTAAAAACAGCAACTTCCACGCTATCGGTACTGGCAACTAATTCAAATTGCGGTGGAATTTGCATAATCGTATCGCTATGCGACATCCAAACTTGAGCGTTCGCCGGTAAATCCTGCAATAATTGGTCTTCTTTATAAATCTGAGTCAAATTCGCTTTGCCGTATTCGCGCTTGCTGGATTTTTGCACTTTACCACCATAAAAATCTGCAATTAATTGCGCGCCATAGCAAACCCCCAGCACAGGTCGCGTGCCGACTATTTCATCCACTTTGATTTTCAATGCATTATCATCCGTTACCGAAAAAGGACTACCGGATAAAATGACAGCTTTAGTGCTATCATCAAGAATGGGTATTTTATTAAAAGGTATAATTTCGCAGTAAATATGTAATTCGCGTACTCGTCTGGCAATCAATTGTGTGTATTGAGAACCAAAGTCTACGATGAGTATTTTTTCATTCATGCCGTAAATATAAAACAAGATTTGTAGGATTTTCAAGATAGCGGCTTTTCTCTTTTAACCAAACACGTTTGGTGTTAGAATGAAAAAAGGCTTTTGAAACTGTATCAGCCTCAAAAGCCCTTTTATTTTTCTAACCAAACAAGTTTGGTTGTTACTCCGGCAAATAAATATCAAATTCTACGCGGCGGTTTTGCTCCCGACCCGGTTTGTATTTGTTGTCTGCAATTGGTTTGGTTTCACCGAAGCCCGTAAAACTCAGGCGGTCTGCCGAAATACCTTTTGCAATCAGATAATCATAGGAAGTTTTTGCGCGACGCTCGGACAAGGTTTGATTTGGTTTTGCCTCGCCGATACTGTCGGTGTGTCCGCCAATCCGCATTTTGTAATCTGGATAGCGTTGGAGAATTTCTACAATTTCATTCAAAATAGTAAAAGAAGATTTCAGTAAGGTACTCTTTCCAGTTTCAAACTGCACCGCTTTCATTGCAAAAGTCAGTCTTTCTTTGTCTTCTTGTTTCACTTCTGGGCAACCGTTATTAGTAGCTGGACCCGCTGAATTCGGACAACGGTCTACATTATCTGCTACGCCATCTCTATCGGTATCCGGGCAGCCATTCATCGCAGCAGTGCCGGCAGCATCCGGGCAGCGGTCGTCTTTGTCCGCTACGCCGTCATTGTCACGGTCTGGGCAGCCACGCGTAGCGGCTTTACCCGCCACCGTTGGGCAGTCGTCTTCTGCATCGGTTACGCCATCGTTGTCCGCATCGCGCACGGGGCAGCCATTATTTGCAACCGTACCGGCTTCATTTGGACATTGGTCATTTTTATCTGCCACGCCATCGCTGTCTGCATCTGGGCAACCTTTTAAAGCAACTATACCGGCTACGTCGGGGCATCCATCTTCTCCATCTTGCACGCCATCTCTATCCGTATCCGGGCAGCCATTGAAAGTTGCCAGACCAGCCACCGTCGGGCAAAGGTCTTGCGCATCTGCCACCCCGTCTTTATCCGCATCCAAAACTTGTGCCACTTCTGGCAAGCCTTCGCCAAGTAGAAGTAGCAAGCCGCCGCCTACCTGAATGTTATCTCGTAAATCCTCAAAACCAAAGCGATATTCCGCTTTTGTACTCAAATACGTGTGTCGTCCCAATCGGAAATTTAAACCAACCCCGACCGGGGCAGCAAAGGTAAAATCGTCAAATTCTTCATTCACAGCACCGATACCACCATAAATAAGTGGATAAATAAAAGTGCCTTCGCGGAAGAACTTGAGTTGCAATAAAGCATCTAAGCTAAAAATAGAAGCATCATCAAAGCCGCCTTTTTCGTCTATTGGAATTTCAGCTTTTGCCAATTTCAAAGGAAAAGCCAAATTAAACCAGTTGTTTAAATGTCGGATGTACTCTATTTCGGCACCACCAGTGAATTGTTCATTATTCCAATTATCAGTAATCGGATATTGATAATTGACAAAAGTGGCGCGTAGACCCAACGCATTTTTAGCATCTTGGTACTGAGCAGAAGCAGTGTGTACGAGTAGCACTGCTACAAGTAAGGTAGTAAGAATTCGTTTCATAATTATTCGTTTTGTAAAGATTTAGGGAATGAGTTCGTTTCATAATACTAATACGCAATAGCCCTCCGATAGTTGAATGCCAGAGCGCAGAACGGTACATTTGCCTAAAAAGTAGGATTGTGTTGCTATTAGGACGAGCAATGGGTTAGAAAGTCACATTTGTTACAAATATTTTATTCCTACAGAAATTAGGTAAGGAGGCTTAGTCACTTTTCTCTTGGTCTCTTATTCACGCTGTCTCCCTTCATTCTTGCAAACCTCTCCCTTCTTTTTTTATTTTATTATCTTTTTGCAATTGTTTCATCAGGCGGTCGAGGATGCCGTTTATAAAATCTTTACTTTTATCCGTGCTGTATAATTTGGAAATTTCTACAAATTCGTTGAGCGTCACTTTGGTTGGGATGGAGGGAAAATCCATGAGTTCACTCAGCGCCATTTTCAACATAATCATATCCATGATGGCGACGCGCTCGGCATCCCAGTTTTTCAGGGTTGGCTCTATTAATTGCAATAATAACTCATCTTCCTGATTTACTTTTTTAAACAAGGTCTCTCCAAATTCAATAGTGGCTTCTGGACTTGGACGGTATTCTTCATAAAAGTTGCTTGCCGCAGGCAATGCTTTGAGTGTTTTTTTCATAGCACCCACGATGAGCGACTCATCATCTTCCCAGAGCGAATAATTATCTTCAATCAGATCATTAAACATCTCATTACCAGCGCAATGCTTGTAGAGTGTCAGCAGCATTTTACCATCGTCCTCTATATTTGTGCTTTGGTTATATGCGTACTCTTTATATTCGTCTGTCTTGGCAAATTCGGCATAAAGCTGGCGGGTTTTCCCTTCGTCTATGCGGTCTTGGAGTTTGTACAAACGAACCAAGCGGTTAAATCCTTCATTTTGGGTGATAGAACGAACGAGCACGTTGTCTCCAAATTTCGCTCGAAACTGCCGGTCTTCCTCACTGGGCAACAATTTTGCCATGCGATTGGTGGCATCTTGCTTGGCATATTCTGCAATACGCATCACTTGCAATAGGGTAAACAAATACAGCTCAAAAGACTGGCGTATACTGTCACGATACTGCTTCAGTGCCTCTTCGTAACCCAGCTTTGGGTCTCTGCTCATCGCATACAGCATCTGCATTACTTTAATGCGGACGTTCCTTCTACTCAACATATTGTCAATTCAACTTTGAAAATCTTCATGGGTACTTAATAACGCT
>CAZJXN010000210.1:0-1500 GCA_964549655.1 uncultured Saprospiraceae bacterium | reverse complement strand
ATCCTCCTATCTTCTTATTTCATAAATTTCGCTTTAATCTCCTCATAACTCGGCAATTGTTTATAATGCCACTTCTGTACAATCGTCCCATTTTTCAATAAAACCACACCAGGATTAGAACGCATAATCGTTTTCAACATAATATCCTCCGCTGTCAAAAATGGATAGGCGCTTTGCACCGTGTGGCGGAAATCATCAATCTTGCCAGGGTCTTCGAAGCCCGTTATCGCAAAAGTTCTAACCTTATCTTTCTCTGCCGCTTGAATTACTGGATTCACGACTTTCGACCAACGAGCCGCATAATTACTATCCCATTCATATAAGTCTTTTTCTACTTGTTTATTGGCTACCGAAAGCACTTTTGGTTTCAATTGTAAGGAATCGCCTACGCGCAGACTATCCACGCCATAAATCGTGTCGGGCATCGAGATGGTTTCTTTACCACTATTTTTACCATATAATTTATACGCTACCAGCATAAACGTGTATTCCGGCAAGGTTAAAATCTGCTCCGTTACATTATTACCTTGCACATCTTGAATATCAAAATCGCTGATTTTTGTGTGCGGTATCGTCGGCTCTGATTTCACTTGTTCGGCGGTCCATTCTTCTTTCGGGTAGTTTTTAAATTCTTTCAAATATTGCTCATACGGCAATTCTACCACTTGATTACTGCTTTTATTTTTCAAACGATACGCTGTAATTTGCACCGCACCTGCCGCTTCTTCCTCTGCCAGCTTGCGCTCGCGGATATTCACGCCATTTTTGAATGGACGAAAATCTACAATCGGCTCATTCCAAATATAATTGCTTAAACAGAAAAGCACCGTACCCACCGTCGTCAGCGATAACACTACGTTACGCACCGGAGCCGTAAATAAACTGTGCATCTTTTTACTGCGAAATACAAAAATGAATGCCGGAATTAATAAAAATAAATCTTTTATAAAAGAAGTGTAAGGTTTTAATTTTATAAAATCACCAAAGCAACCGCAATCCGTTACTTTCATATTCGTCTCTACATACGGTCCCCACTTGCCAACGTCGAAAAAATTCACCCCATCTGGCACATAACCTGTCAAATACGTAAAACCTGTTAAAAATGTAAAAAATGCTAGTGTGATAAGGAATACCCAACTCGTCAGTTTATTACGACCGCCCAAAATAAGTGCCAATCCGACAATAATTTCCAGCGTAACCATCGCCACCGAAAACGTAGCAGAAGCTGTAGATAACTTCGGAAATACCGGCACGAGAAATGACAACCAAGTCCCCTCAAACGCGCGCACAAATTCCGCAAAATACTGCTCCATCTTAAAAGCCGTGCCCAGCGGGTCAATCGCCTTTACCGCCCCCGAAAAAATAAACCAAGTGCCCGTAAAATTTTGCAAAAACGAAACGAGCCAATTAATTTTTCCGCCTTTACTAAATCCAATCAACGCCGTCAAAATCGCTCCGGCGATGGCAAACATTATAATTAAAGTAGCTAAAGTCATTTTT
>CAZJXN010000209.1:0-7637 GCA_964549655.1 uncultured Saprospiraceae bacterium | reverse complement strand
TAGTCTTCGGCGCAATCCACATATTGGGTGTAATGCGGTAACACCACATCCTCCAAGGTTGCCTGGCGGATGCGGATGCGCTGCTCACAGAAATTTTTCAAGCCTGGGAAGCCCCCACACTCGTCTTGTGCCGTAAAGGTCCGAACGATGACCCACTCGCCGCAGTCGCCGTTGCGCTCCACTTGGCGGTCGGATACACATATCTGAATAATGCCGCAGTTGTCTTTCACTTTACCGTTGAACGCTGTGATAGCATTCAAGTCTGGGTCTGTATCGGCATCCGGTCCATCTGCTATCAAATCATCATATAAGTCGCCATCTCCTTCGTCCTGTTCTGCCACCAAGTGCGGGTAGCCCGTGCGAGCCAATACCTCACCCAAGCCGCTGGCTTCAAAACTTGCAATCGAGATTAACTGACCATTGGCATTTACCAATCTGCCATCGGCATTCGTGTAGTAACACTTCTGAGCGGGTAATACCAATTCGTCTTTATCGGTACAAATCAAAGGATTAACCAAGAATGCGTTGTCGGCAAACAATGCCAAAACCGTGCCCGCAAAATTGGTCACTTTGCCACCGTTGTCTTCCGGGTAGATGTACCAGTCGTAGGTACCGCCCTCCAGTGGACCGTTGTTGATACGACCCAAAGTCGAGGAAGTCAACAGGGTATATTCCTCCCCTGCTCTCAAATAGGTGCGAATGTAGGGGTCGGTATCGCCTTGTCCGCCATAGATAGCTGACAAAAAGATAGACCAACCGTTGATGTTGCCGATGAAGTTCAGGTAGTCCCCCAAGCCACTCCAAGGTCCGGGTGCAAAGGTGTAGTCCCCCAAGGCGATGATGTTTTCGCATGGATACTCTGGATTAAAACCACCCTTATTGTACAGGGCTGCCAAGCCATTGCCCGTCAGCGGGTTTTGGTCGTCGCTCACCAATTGAAAGGTGTAAATGCCCGGTACCGTCACTTTCAATCCGCGTACATTGTAGTACCGCTCTTTGCCCAACAAGTCCAACACCGGAAAGCCGGCAACGGATAAAGAACGGAAACAAAGGTCTTCCGTCGGGTCAAACGTTGTTCCAGGTACTGCTAAATCCCCACTAAAAGTGTAGACGGGCAACTCCCGGATGCCTGTTTGAGTGTTGTCTGGGCAATCAATCGAAGGTGGTGTCTTGTCTTCGGCATTCACGTAGCCCCAGCAGATCATGTTCGTCAGGTCGCACGTACGCACGCCATCGACCATTTTTTTACCATACACTCGGTAGATGTATTCCCCACAGCCGTATTCGATGCGGCCGCTTCTGTTGGGTGTGCCAATAATCCGGTTGTTGACCGTTTTGACAATTTCAATACAGAAATCGTCGTCGCAAACCACCGCACCGTTGAGTACTTGGGAAGCACCTAGAGTTGCCTCGCAATTGTCATCCAACTTTACATTTACATTCTCCGTGCAAGATAAATTGCGGTAGTTCGTCACGCCCGTTTGCGAAAGAATAGTGATTTTTATAGATACATCTGCACCATTAAATTTAATTGTTACAGTATATGTACCAGCATCATCTGGAGTGAGTTGGAGCGCATATTCTACGAAAAGTCCATTTTGACCTGTGTTCTCTGTGCGAGGTGGAGGAAGCGCACTTGCCAATATAGCATTTGGATTTGTAATTAAGTTGTCTTCCAAATCACCAAAATCAATATCTAATAAATCCAAGTCTAATTCATCCTCTGTGCAGCCTGTTAAATTAAAACTATAATATACGGTAATGGGTCCCGCCGTATTACATGGAGGAATCGTATATGTAATATCATTTGCAATGATACCACAAGATACTTCATAATTGGCTGGGCCGCATATTACATAGCATACATTTGCTAAGGGTCCCGTTCCATTTACACCATCTAAAACTGGTTGAATCGGATCGCCTACTTCCAGAAAAGGGCTGATAGTCGCCTGTTCATCTGTGCGATAATTAATAGCGTACACACTATAGTCACCGTTTGCAAGATTAACAAATAAGCCAGTCTGATTCACCGCTACGATCGTTCCGTTTTGTACCAAAATGTAAGCTTGTGTAGAACCGTCTGTTTCAAAGCTGCCAGGAGCCGCCTGAGATAAAATGGCACCTGCATTTACAATTGCGCCACCTGTTTCATTCGAGCAATCGCAAAATGCTTGATTTTGCGGGAAGCCGCAGAGTACTTCCGTTACTAAAGTAGTTCCAGTATTACAGCCATCTTCAGCAGTAAGCGTAATGGTAGCTCCCCCATTGCCAGAGTGCGTGAAAGGACCGAAAACCAAACCACTCGCAGGTGGATTGGCAGGATCAAATGTTTGATCTGTAACACCTAGAGCCGATATAGTGTAAGGACCCCCATTTCCACCTGTCACTCCAGATACTGTGATGTAGTATTGACTTGGCGCTGCCGGTGTACTGCCAGATACGCAGGAAGCAACGGCTACTATTTCAATAGCTGGATTCACATACGTGCCAAAAGGAACGGCGGCAGCGATTTGAGCAGCCGTGAGGTTATCCAAAACATTATTACCTGGAATTGACCAGTTGGCAGGCACCCAAGTAGGAGATGCACAGGTTCCGTCGAGCCGGTATAGGTAACTATCTTCGTATAAATTTTGCCCGACTGCACTCACTTGGTCGATGACTACATTACCAGCGATTCGTACAACCCTAAAGGCATCATCCCCATTTCCATTTATGAGTATGCCTAATGTAAGCGTATTAGCGAAGTCGCCACTCGAGCCAAAAACATCAGCGAAGTCATTGGTAAGGTCTGCTGCACTTTCACAAGTGCTATAAAGAAGATAAACAAATTCATCGGTATACGTACCAGATAAAGAAGTAGGCGTACCAAATGCTCCGCTATTAGAAGCGCGCTCAATTCGATAGGTAGATAAATTCACGGTGCCGCTCACGTATAATTCGATTGCTTTCGGACAACCGCCAGAGAGCGTAGCATCCAAAATACCCGTTATGAGTACCTGCTGTGCTTGTACACTCGCCATTGTGCTCATAGCGAGCAACAGCGCAAACAAGCAACGCGCCGTCTTTCGACTGAGGTACGAAGAAAAGGGAAAGTAAAAATTCTTCATGGTCGTATAATTTTTCAGAGAACTATGTTTTGTTATGATTGTCAAATTATTACAAAATAAAAATGCTTATAAGTGCATCTATCCGTGGTCAGCAGAGGTGATACATTCATAAGCAGCATACTTACAGAGTGCATTATTTGGGTTCGTAAATTGTGTTTTTTGTTGTAAATGAAAAGATTGTACAAAATAACTAACCGATGCTAAGGTTAGCAGCAGGCAGAAATAATATAGAGAAGATGGAAACAAGTAGATTTTTTCCATACAGATTACGATTTGTTAGTATATTGTATAATGGTCGTCAAAAAATATTATAAACAATAACGATTTTCTTTTACGTTATTCGATTCAAACAAAACTTATAAAAAACTAAGATGGCGTCGTCTTTTTAAGAAACTATTTTCACGGCATAAATATAAGGATAAAAATTTATCCGTGCTTTTGTTTTGGTGAAAAATAACTATGTTTTGACAAGTTATTGATTTTCAGGTATTTAAGTCTATTTTCACAAAAAATACGATTTGCTTGAGCCATGCAAGGTGCTGACTTGTCCTTTAATTGCCGCCACTCCAAGGAAAACCGCCACAGTCTACGTTTTGTATCGTAATAATGACCGTGTCAAACACTGCGGCGCACGGTCCGGTTGGGTCGGTACTGGTAAGTGTCAAAACAACAGTGCCGTTTTTTCTGTCATTTGCACCCGATACATAAGCTGTTGCCGAGCCAAAAGTCGTGCCACCTGTAAACGTACCATCGCCGGACGTACTCCAAATACCCGTTGTTGTGCCCCCGCTAATGCTTGCGCCGATAGTTGTAAGATTTAGGGGTTTAGAACTACAAGTTGTTAAATTGCTACCAGCATTTACTTGGATTGCATCGTGGACAATGACAGTTGCAACTACTTCATCATTAGGGCAGTTTATCGTTCCTGCCACGGTATAAA
The DNA here is from genome assembly GCA_964549655.1 of uncultured Saprospiraceae bacterium. Classification (GTDB taxonomy): domain Bacteria; phylum Bacteroidota; class Bacteroidia; order Chitinophagales; family Saprospiraceae; genus JADJNW01. Next base: position 3,590 of record CAZJXN010000209.1, on the reverse strand, counting down.
TAAATTGATAAGTGTCTGCTATTAAGCCATTTACATTTAGGATTCCATTCGCAGCATTGAAATTAGTACCCGGATTTGGAGCACCGTTTTGCACCGTCCAAGTACCGCCGTCGGCTTCATCGGTAATGATGTCGTGTAGATTTACTAAATCAATTTGATTATTGCAAACGTCCGTGCTGCCGTCCTGCCCCACGTTGAGTCCAAGATTGAAAACAGCCGAACCCGAAAAAATTGGGCTACATAATCCGATTCCAATCGTGATCGTTTCAATGATGTAAGTGCCAGAAACATTGATGTTATTGATGACAATCGTAGCTGTACCGTCTGCCAACGTTGTGCCGAAGAACGCAAAATCAGTTGTGCCATTGGTGATGTTGCCACTTACGGCACTTCCATTTCCACCATTTATAATTAGGATCGTAGCCGAGCCGGAAGTAGCGCAGTTTGGCGTGGCATTTGCGTCAAGCGTAGCCGTTGGGCAAGGATTTACATTTATAATAAAAGTAGCAGTGGTGCCTTCAATTTCACAGTAATTAGCAGCCAGTGGATTTACAATGCCTTTGACGTATTGAGTGCTGCCGCAAGTAATAGCGGGTAAAGAAGTTACTAAAGATGAGACCGTTGTACCGATTCCAAAATTCGTCGTGACGGTGAGGTCATCCACAGCCAAACCGTGGTCGCTGCCGCTATCATCCATATCTTGCCAACGCAGCCAGATGCTTTGTCCGTTGAGAATATTCAAGCCTGTAATAGTTGCGTTTAAAGCCACTTTATTGGTCGGTAAATTCCCATCCAATGCAGCTGCGGAAGCCGTAGCAATCGGTCCGGTGAAGTCCAGTGCATTAAAATCTGTCCAAGTGCCAGTCGTGATGTTGGCTGCATTTAGTTGATAGGCAAAATCTAATTTTTGTGGGGTGGTGTTGCCGCTGTTGCGCCATTGTTCGCCCGTGTATTGCACGTCGAGTTGGGTGATGGTTGCGCCAGTTGTATTCGTAATTTGTACCCCATAAAAAATAGTGCCAGTACCGCCCGAAGCCAAAGAACCCAAAGCTCTATCCGCTGCCGTTGTGCCAAAACTGTAAAGAGAGCCGGCGGTGTTGGAGCCGGTGCCTGCGTTGTAAGTCGCTCTATTTGAATACCAATCGGTAATAGTTGTGTTATTCGCCCAAGTCACATTCGAGCCAGCGGCAGCTAATATATTGAAATTTTGTAATGGATAAATCGGCATCGTACCGCCGCCAATGATATTGGATTGTCCTAAAAATGTGCCTTCGCTATTGTAAGGGTCAAATGTAGAAATATTGCTATAATACCAGTCAATCGTGCTGCCATTGGGCAAATTCGTACTCGCAGCGCCATCCACTGCCAACGTAAAATCAGTGCCAACGCAAATGGCAATTGGACCTGCGCCACCGTTGATGGTCTCGCCGTTTGGATTGGGACACGGAATGCAAGTTATAATATTTACTTCTACACTTACTATATCAAAACAACCTGTAATTGTTTCTTTCCGAATGTAATATGTGTCAGAAATAGTGATGTTTGAAGATGTGCCATTTACTTCATTGGTCGCGTCAGCTTGATTGTTATAATAAGAAAGTGCGCCAGTCGTATTGTTGTTATCCGTAATATTTAAACTTGCTAAATCAAAAGTAGCCGTCGGACAAGCGTTGTTTTGAGTTACAATGGCTGCCAAATCGGGAGCAGTATTGATCGTAACAGTTACAATTTCTGTATCATCTGGACAAGGCGTTGTACCCGTCACCGTGTAAGTGAACGTAGAAGTAGTCGCCGCTCCTGCGGCAGGTGTAAATGTTCCAGCATTTGCATCAAAAATACCGCCAGTGCCAGTCGTGCGCGTCCAAATGCCACCTGCTTGCTCCCCCGTCAAGAGTCCAAACAAATCAATAGCAGTTGTCGAATTATCACAAACGGTTATGGGAGGCGTAGGCGTACCTGCATTGGCAGGCGTAAGGACGGTAAGGGTTGCAACGTCTGTAGCTGCTACACAAATTCCAATTCCATCGGGGTCAGCGATGGTGGCAGTTATCGTTACAATCGCGCCCGATACTGCTTCTGCTACGCTTGGTATGTAAGTAAAAGTGGAAGTGCCATTGGGCAAAGCAGACAGCGACAAGGTTCCTGTTCCATCAGAAGAAAAAGCAGTGGTTGGTCCATTTTGAACCGTATAATTAAAAGTGGCAAAGTTGGTTCCGCATATATTTACATTGGTTTCTGTAATGATAACCGAAGGCGGCGCAGTGCAATTACAAACGGGCGAAGTAAGCGTGTAGGTTTTATCTACAAAACAAGTCGGCGCATTTTTGTATCGAATGCGCACGGTGTAAGTCTCGCCATCTGCATCGGCAGTGCTGCCAAAGCCGCTTGTAATGATTAAAGGGTCAGTTGTAATATCTGAAAGAGTAGGAGAGCCGCTGAAGGTCGCTCCCATTACAATTGCATATTCTAAATCATTTATATTTCCATTTACTGCTGCTGTTAAATCAATATTTACCGAACCTTGCGTCGGAGTGGTACATACAGGAGCTGTAGTCATTACATCCGCTGTAGGATTTACAAAAAGAATAATATTTACTGGAACGCGCTCGGTACTTCCACAACCAATGCCATTGCTGGAAATTACTTGCGCGTAAAAAGTGACTATTTGCGGGTAAGGTCCGGCAGAAAAGTAATTACTCACATTTAGCGTGTTGCCAGCATCTTGTGATGTGCCACCCACGGCTGCATCGTACCATTCGATTCCATCCAAATTTTGGGGCGTAGCGGAGAAAGTTAAATTTACGTTGGATGCTGCTTGTGCAATACACAAGGTTTGGTCGGCTGCTGGTGTTGGTAAAGTCGGCTTCGGATAAATGCGCAAAGTACGACTGCCAGAAAAAGTGCCTGTACAGTTATTGGCATCCGTTACGGCGGTAATGGTTATGGTGTAATCTACAATCGAACCCGTCAAATTCGCATCATCCGGGATAGGGATATTAATAGTATTTGAAAATACTTCAATGGTGGTCGGTACGCCCGTCAAAGAAGGATTATAATTCAAAGTAATGGTCATAGGCAAAGTGCCACTCGTTGTAATTGGAATAGAAACAATATTGCCATTGCAGACGCTGGTTGTCGCACTATTATCAAGAACCACAGTTGGTTGTACATTTACAATGACCGAAGCTGTACCAGAAAAATTGATTTGACAAGTGTTTGCAATATTAATCACTTCAATGGTGTAATCACTTGATATGTTAATCCCTGTTACAGTGATAGTTGCCGTGCCATCTGCCGCTGTCGTGCCGTTAAATGGAAAATCATTCGTACTATCTGTAATATTTCCAGTGATATTATTATTGCTTCCACCGTTTGTGATTTGAATAATAGCTGTACCATTTGTAGGTGCGCAAAATGTGCCACTACCGCTCAAGATTGCTATTGGACAAGGATTTAAATTGACTGTAAAAGTAGCAGTTGTTGCGTTCGTTTCATCACAGCCGCTTGGTAAAGGATTTACAATACCTTTTATGTAAATGGTTTGACCGCAGTCAGCAAGGGAAGTTATCAAAGAAGTAACGCTTGTGACG
>CAZJXN010000208.1:0-7702 GCA_964549655.1 uncultured Saprospiraceae bacterium | reverse complement strand
TATAAGTTATCAATCCAGCCATAGTACCAGCCTTTCTCTCGGCATTTACTTCAGATTTCTGTATAAATTTCGCTTCTTGCTTTTGCGATAAATAGCCAATAAAATCCAATACCTCTTGCTTGAGATGTTCCGGTAATTCTCGCAGTTTTGACAAAATTAATTGCTCCGTCATGTTCTATTATTTTAAAACACTAACATTTCTACTTTCTAAAAAATCCCCTTTTATAATCGTTGAATCTGTGCCCCAATTGCATTGAGTCTTTCATCTATTTTTTGATATCCTCTATCAATTTGATGAATATTATTTATCACACTTCTACCTTTTGCTGACATCGCTGCAATCAAAAGCGCCACGCCCGCCCGAATATCCGGTGAAGTCATTTCAATGCCGCGCAGTTGGTAACGTTTGTTCAAACCAATCACGGTCGCGCGATGCGGGTCACACAAAATAATTTGCGCTCCCATATCAATCAATTTATCCACAAAAAATAAACGACTTTCAAACATTTTTTGATGTATTAATAAACTTCCTTTTGCTTGAATACCAAGCACTAATATGATACTCATCAAGTCAGGTGTAAAACCGGGCCACGGCGCATCATAAATCGTCATAATGGAGCCATCTATAAACGTCTGAATTTCGTATTCTTCCTGTGCCGGAATGTAAATATCGTCGCCGCGAAATTCCATCTGAATACCCATCCGTTCAAACACACGAGGGATGATGCCCAACTCTTGAATCTGCGCATTTTTTATCGTGATTTCAGACGCTGTCATCGCCGCCAAACCAATAAAACTGCCAATTTCTATCATATCCGGTAACAAGCGATGGTCGGTTCCATTTAGTTTTTCCACGCCTTCAATCACTAAGCAATTCGAGCCAACGCCATTGATTTTTGCACCCATGCGGCACAGCATTTTACACAATTGCTGCACATATGGTTCACAAGCAGCATTATAAATTTTAGTAATGCCTTCTGCCATCACCGCCGCCATCACTACATTAGCAGTGCCCGTCACCGATATTTCATCCATCAAAATGTACTTGCCTTTTAAGTGTAGCGCTTGTACATCATAATAATGTTTTTCTTCATTATAATTAAAAACTGCGCCCAACTCTTCCAGACCTAATAAGTGTGTATCCAATCGTCGTCGCCCAATTTTATCACCGCCCGGTTTCGGCAGCACTGCTTTGCCAAACCGCGCCAACAGCGGACCAATTAGCATCACCGAACCGCGTATGCGATTTGCTTTTTTATGAAAATCTTCTGCGTATAAATAATCTAAATTTACATTCTGCGCCTGAAACGTGTAACTTTCATCTGTATGTTTTATTACATCTATGCCCAAACCATGCAGCAATTCTATTAATAAAACTACGTCCTGAATACCAGGCAAATTGGTCATCGTCACTTTCTCTTCCGTCAACACGACAGCGCACAGCACTTGCAGGGCTTCATTCTTGGCTCCTTGGGGTGTCAATTCTCCTTTGAGTTGTGTTCCACCAATGACTTCAAAAGCATCTAAATTCATAAAATAGTTATTCGTGATTTGTGATTCGTGATTCGTGATTGGTTATTTGTGATTTGGCGTTTATTACTTATTCATCTCACGCAAAGACGCAAAGTTTTTGTAATTATTACATTTTTAATATTCCTTTTCAGAAACAAGATTGTCTAAGTGAAACGTCTGGTATCTGACATCTCCTAATCTGGCATCTTCTTAATGCGCCTCAAACCACGTCTTCCCCGTTCCCATCCCTACTTCTATCGGCACTTTCAAATCCGGCAGCGCGTTTCTCATTTTTTCTTCAATAATTGGTTTTATTGCTTCCACTTCGTCCAGCGGCGTATCAAAAATCAATTCGTCATGTACTTGTAGAATCATCTTTGTTTTGAAATCGCCGTCCTTCAACGCTTTATGAATATTCACCATCGCAATTTTAATCATATCAGCAGCCGTGCCTTGAATTGGCGTGTTAATAGCGATGCGTTCGGTGTTCGCGCGTTCAAGTTGACTTTTAGAATTGATGTCGCGCAAATAGCGACGGCGTCCCATCAGGGTAGTCACGTAACCTTTTTCGCGGGCTTCTTCCAAGACGCGTTCCATATAATTTTTCAAACCTGAATATTGCGCAAAATATTGTTTCACCATTTCACTGGATTCGGAGCGCTTGATGCCGAGTTGGCGAGAGAGGGTCGTCGCACCGCCGCCGTAAATGATTGCAAAATTGATGGTTTTGGCACGATAACGTTGTTCGGTGCTCACTTTGTCAAAATCTACATTGAAAACGCGGGCAGCCGTAGCACGGTGAATGTCCTGATTGGTTTGAAACGCTTCCAGCATCGTCGGGTCGCCACTAATTTCTGCTATCAACCGCAATTCAATCTGAGAATAATCGGCAGAAACCAGCACATGATTTTCATCTCGCGCTACAAATGCCTCCCGCACCCGCGCGCCTTCCGCCGTGCGAATCGGGATATTTTGCAAATTGGGATTGTTAGAACTTAAACGACCGGTCGCCGCCAATGCCTGATTGAACGAGCTATGAATGCGTCCCGTGCGCGGATTGACCATTTTTGGTAAGCCATCCACATAAGTAGACAGCAATTTTTGTAAGCCACGATGTTTTAAAATATCTTTTGCAACTGGAACATAAGTCGCCAAATCTGCTAAAATTTCTTCCCCCGTTGAATATTGACCCGTTTTTGTTTTCTTACCGCCGGGTGCTTTTAGTTTGTCGAATAAAATTTCACCGACTTGTTTAGGAGAACCGATGTTGAATTTCTGACCGACCTGCTCGTAAATCGTCTCTTCAAATTTTAAAATCTCCTTGCTTAATTCGACCGAGTAGGCTTGCAAAAAATCCACATCTACTTTGATGCCTTCAAATTCTAAATCGGTCAACACTTTTATCAACGGCTCTTCTATTTCATAATATAATTTATCCAAACCATCTTTTTTCAACTGCGGCTCCAAAAACTCCTGCAATTGCAAGGTGACATCTGCATCTTCTGCCGCATAATCCTTCACGACTTCCACTTCTACTTGGCGCATTGTGAGTTGCCCTTTACCTCTTTTACCAATCAAGGATTCAATAGAAACCGGCTGATATTTCAAATACGTTTCCGCCAGATAATCCATGCCATGTCGCAGTTCCGGCTCCACCAAATAGTGCGCTATCATGGTATCAAAATAACTGCCTTGCACTTCTACACCATACCATTTCAACATAATGGCATCGTACTTAATGTTTTGCCCGACTTTACAAATGGCTGGATTTTCAAATAATTCTTTGAATTCATCAACAATTTGTCGAGCCTCCGTTTGGTCTTCCGGAATTGGTATGTAGTAGGCTTCGTGCGATTTTATTGAAAAAGAAAGTCCAACAAGTTCTGCCAGATTCGGGTCAATATTGGTCGTTTCACTATCAAAACAAAAGCTCGATTGTTGGGAAAGCATGGCAATTAAATCTGCACGTCCAGCAAGCGTGTCCACCAAATGATATTCGTGGGGCGTATTTTGGATATTTTTCTCGGCTACCGAATGCGCAGGTGGCGCGGACTGTTGCGGCATTTCCGCATCATCAAATAAACTACCTTGTCGGGACGCATTGGATTTAGACTTGGATATGTTTTCTTCTGTTTCTTCCTCACCCAAAATTTGTCTCGCTAAACTCCTGAATTCCAACTCTTTAAATAAGATTGCTAATTTATCTTTATCCGGCGCACTGATTTCAAAAGAGAGGTCATCATAATCAATCGGCACATTGGTATCAATCAGCGCTAATCTTTTTGACAATAAACCTTGCTCTGCAAATTTTTCGACTTGCTCTTTCTGCTTGCCTTTTAGTTTATCTGAATTGGCAATCAAATTTTCTACCGTATCAAATTGTTCCAACAACTTTGCAGCCGTTTTACCGCCAATACCCGGAATGCCAGGAATGTTATCTACGCTGTCGCCCATCAAGCCGAGCATATCCACTACTTGGTCTACCCGCTGGATTTGCCAATTTTCCTTCACTTCTTTTTCACCCCAGATTTCTACGCCATTGCCTTGCCGCGAGGGTTTGTACATGAAAATTTTATCCGACACCAATTGTCCAAAATCTTTATCTGGCGTGACCATGTACACCGTACACCCCGATTGCTCCGATTTTTTAGCAATCGTGCCAATCACATCATCCGCTTCAAAATGGTCTACCATCAGAATCGGAATATGAAACGCTTTTAAAATATCTATAATGTATGGAAGCGCGATACGAATGTCATCGGGTTGCTCTTCACGGTTGGCTTTGTAAGATTCCAACATTTTATGCCGAAAGGTAAGAGTAGGCGGGTCGAATGCCACGGCGAGATGCGTGGGCTTTTCGTTTTGCATTAAATCCCACAAGGTGCGCACGAAGCCCATCACCGCAGAAGTATTCACGCCTTTGGAATTAATCAACGGACTTTTAATAAAGGAAAAATGAGCGCGATATACCAGCGCGTGTCCATCCAATAGAAATAATCTTTTATCTGACATTCAGGAATTTTCAACAAATTTACGAAGTCCGATTTAGGAATTACGATTTTGGCTTACCAAAGATTGATTTGTTTTTAAATAGAAAAGCCTGCTCTTTTTACAAAGCAGGCATTTATTTTGCCGTAATTATTATCACAACTTGTCCCGTAAAGCGGGATTGGCAAATCAGCAGATTAGCACATTAAAATACGACATTATATTTCAACAACAATTGTTGCGTAAAACTCACGCGCTTTCCAACGCCACGTACGCCATTGGGCGCTTCATAATCCGTTATTTGCACCTTAATATCGTCATCATAAAAAACATTGGCAGTTACAGACAATTGCAATCCTCTGAAAATAGTCAATCCTAATTCGTTCGTCCAATCCACATCAATATTTTGTGTATTTTGTAAATAATTGGAAAACAAGAGCAAAGAAGATAGATACGTCATTCGGTCGTTAAAAAACTTTTGTGCATAACCGAGTCGTAGCAAGGAACCCAATTGCATATCTACATTCTTAAAATCAACAATAGTGCCTGCCGCATTTTTAGTCACCGGATTGCCGTGGACACCGGTTGCCGCGATTTCATCATTGGCAACCACAATCATTTTAGCCCCGATGGGGGAGTAGTAAATGGAGAGATTCGCATTCGGTTTGTAATCCATGCCCGCCGAAAGTGTGAGGGTAGCTGGCGCGAAAAATTTGGACAACAGGGTACTCGTATCACTTAGGGCTTTTGGGAAATTGCCTGGAAAACCTCGGTCTGTATAAGTTGGCACTACTTGACTTAAAAAAGAAAAATCAGCTGCGTAGAAAAACTTGGAAGTCTCGGAGGTTTTATATCCAACTTTAGAATTTAATCGCAATTCATCTATTGCTTTTTGGAATGGAATTTTCACGGTGGTACCTTGCGCGATTGGACCGGAGCCGAGCCGTTGCAAGCCAACCTGCCACGAGGCAAGGTTATCCCAAGCAACTCTTTCTTTCTTATACTTTGCAAAAAAATTGGTCGCTCCGCCAAATCCAACGCGGTTTTGACCGGCACCTTGACGAGGATTCAATTGAAATAATTGTGCAAAATCCATGCCCAATGCGGCACCAGCTATCCAGTTTTTTACGGTATCTACTGCAACAGGTGTAATAAGAGCAGCATCTTGCGCTGGTAGGAATGTTGTTATTGTAAAAGTAGTAAATAGTAAGAGGTAAAGCCTTCGCATCATGTGTCAATGTATTAACAGAGTTAAAATATATTGCAATAAAAATCATAAAGGATTATCAGCAATTATTGGTACCGTTTCAAAAATCTCAATTTTTTCGGAGGTCAATTTACTTAATGGAATAATTATTTTTTTATCCTCCGCCAGTAGTGTGAACGAATCGCTTTCTATTTGAATGACCCTACCTTTCACGCCATCAATACCAATAACATCGCCGATATGTATTTTTTCTTTATTGTAAAGAGAAGACAAAAAATTAGCAACTAATTGCCGCGAAGCAAATCCATAACCAAGTGCAAACGCCAGTACTACGCCCGCTAAAATGATAGACAAATTATCTTGAATAAATTCTGTGTCAATACCCGCTTGCGCTAAGGTTATCATCACCACATTCAAGAAGATGAAATAAAAGACAATATTGGAAATAACACCCGCCGCCGGAATGCCCAGCGACTGGCAGGTAGTCAACACAATTTTTTTCAAAAAGTCAGCTACAAAAACGCCCACTACAAAAACTAAAAGTGCCGAAAGTAATTGGGGAATATAATTCAATAAATTGCCCATCAAAATAGTCACCGCCTCCATGCCCAATACATCGGTCGCAATAATTATAAAAATGAAAAAAATTAAATAATAAAGAATTTTGGAGAGTAAAATGCTTGGGACCAACCTAATTTTGGATTTATAAATAATGTCTATTTCGTTGAGTTTTTCTGCTAACCGGTCTATGCCGATGGTTTGAAGCAAGCGGCGTACAAATTTTGCAACCAAAGTGGCAACTAACCAGCCGACGAGTATCACGAACAGTGCACCGAGAAAGTTGGTGGCTGCTGCTGCAAATCCTAGCAATAATTCTTCTATAATATTTAGGGTTCTATCTTCCATATCAGTTGTTTTTGTTGGTTCATCTTGTAAACTGGTCATTATTAGTCATACCAGGTCCCCGTTCTTTTATATCTTCATCTATAATTTGAGAAGGTGGGATAGAAGTTGGGCGAGCAGGCGGATGTTGCACTTTACCTCCTGTAGCTATTACAAACAGGCTAAAAATCTTAGGCAAATACATATCTATCATCTGCCCTACCAGCCTAAACGCATTGAGTGAATCTAAAAGACCTGACTTTACCCGTTGCTCATGCCGCTCAGCATAGGCACGTTCCTCCTCTTCTTGTAGTCTTTTAAAGTTGTTTATTTGCATTTTAATCAGTTATGGGTAAAATAGTTCATTCTTCAGTCGTTGGGCTTTTTCTTTTGCGCGTTTCAATTTCATTTTTACGGCACTTTCCGTTTTGTTTAAAATATCTGCCATTTCTTTGATAGACAGTTCGTCTTGGTATTTCATGAGAAGTAGGGTTCGGTCGCCAGTAGATATTTTGTCAAGTATTCTTTTGAGTTGCTGCGTTTCCAATTCCATAATCGCTTCATCTGGTATTTCTTCCTGCACATCTCCTGCTTTTTCAATGTCTTCTGAAAAAATATCGCCGAGCTTTTGTTTTCGTCGGACGTAATCTATACAGTAGTTATAGGTAATAGAATAAATCCAAGTAGAAAACTTTGCCTTCTCTTCAAACCGCGACAGGTTTAAAAATATTTTCATAAAAATTTCCTGCGCTGCATCCTCTGCAAGCATTTCGTCCTTCAATATCGACAAGCATTTGCCATAAATTTTAGAAGCATAGCGATTATATAATAAGCTAAAGCAAATGCTTGCCTGCGTTTCGAGGTAATTATGAATGACCTCGAAATCTCTCATTCCTTGATGACAGCCGGTTTTCAAAATAGTAGGTGTTAAAGGTTATGTCAAAATAATACAAATTCTGAAAACTTACATCTGCCAAACAACTTTTTGCTCTTTGTTATGACGTGTACTTTGTGAAAAAGACACATTTCATAGGCTAAAGATTGTAAAAAAATTGTTAAAGCAGATGAAATCCGTATATGGCAAGCTGTTAGTGTGTAATTGAAAGTTTTAAA
>CAZJXN010000207.1:0-7771 GCA_964549655.1 uncultured Saprospiraceae bacterium | reverse complement strand
GCCTGCTGGCGCTGGTTTGCAACCAGTGCCAAACTCGTTACTTCACCGCTATCCACACCGCCACAAAATGACAAATGCCGCCCGCCAGCACAAACAAATGCCACACCGCATGATGATACCGATACCGTTCCCACAGGAAGAAAATAACGCCGAGCGTGTACAGCAAGCCGCCCGCCACGATCAGCCACAAAATAGGCGACGGCAAACTGATAAAAAACGTCTTTCCTGCGAACACCAACATCCAGCCCATCAACACATAGACTCCTGTAGAAAGTAATTCAAATTTGCCAGTGAACCAAAGTTTTAAAACTGTTCCTATTAAGGTAAGAATCCAGAGTATCAACAATATCGTAATGCCCGTTTTATTATACACATACATCAAGACAAAAGGCGTGTAAGTCCCAGCAATTAAAAAATAAATGCAGATGTGGTCTACAATTTTTAACATTTCCTTCAAACGCGGCTCATGGCAGCCATGATAAAAAGTAGAAGAGGTAAATACCATCAAAAAGCTGATGCCGTAGACGATACTACTTACCACCGCAATTTGATTCCCCGACTGAGCGGCAGCCCAAATCAACAGCGGCACGCCAATGAGTCCAAATACCATGCCCAGCCCATGCGAGACGCTATTGGCGAGTTCTTCTTTATGGGTGAAAAAAGGGTGCGTTCGGTCAATCATATGTTTGTTTTAAAACAAGCTCAAAATTAGACAAAAAATCCGCACAATCCGCGTCATCCGCGTCATCCGCGTTCCAATTAATGTTGTAAGTGCCGCATCATGCGTTAATAAAAGCAAGAATAAAATCCATTTCCAAATATTCCCTACCTTTGCTTCGTTCGCTATCGTTATAACGACTGCAAACTGCTCACTGCCTACTGCCAACTAAAAGAAAATGGGATTCCGAGCCACGCTCATCAAACCGTACGCCAAAACCATCGCCCGCGACATCAATCGCTGGGCTGCCAATGCCGTTGCTGCACAGGAGAAGGTTTTTAAACATTTGATTCAAGTCGGACGCACCACCGCTTTTGGAAAAGACCATGATTTTAAAAACATTCAAAGTTACGAAGCCTTCCGCGAGCGCGTCCCCATTCGGGATTATGAAGATTTAAAAAACTACATTGAGCGCATCAAAAAAGGCGAGTTGGACGTGCTGTGGCGCGGCAAACCTAAATATTTTGCGAAAACCAGCGGCACCACTTCCGGCGTGAAATATATTCCACTTACCAAAGACAGTATGCCCAATCACTTCGGCACGGCACGCAATGCGCTGTTCAACATTTTCGCGCGCACGGGCAAGGGCGATTGGCTGGAAGGCAAAATGATTTTTCTGTCCGGCAGTCCTGAATTGGATACCTCAAGTGTAATTCCTACGGGACGTTTGTCGGGTATTGTGAATCATGAAGTCCCCGCGTGGCTGCGCACGAATCAACTGCCAAGTTATAAAACGAATTGCATCGAAGATTGGGAAACCAAAGTGGAACGTATTGTGGATGAGACGATTACAGCCGATATGCGCCTCATCAGCGGCATTCCGCCTTGGGTGCAAATGTATTATGAGCGCTTGCTCGACCGCAGTGGCAAAAAATTTATTAAAAATTTATTTCCGAATTACTCGATGTTCGTGTACGGCGGCGTGAATTTTGAACCGTATCGGGCGCAGTTAGAAGAATTGGTTGGAAAGCGAATTGATAGCGTAGAAACGTATCCAGCTTCGGAAGGATTCATCGCATTTCAAGATTTACCGGAAAGTCAAGGTTTACTGTTGAATGTGGATTCTGGCATTTTTTTTGAATTTGTACCCGTCGAAGAAATTTTTAATGAAAATCCAACGCGATTGTGGTTGAAAGATGTGGAAATTGGTGTGAATTATGCTTTGATTATCAATAATAATGCCGGACTTTGGGGTTATAATATTGGCGACACCATTCAGTTTGTAAATAAAAATCCATATCGAATCGTGGTGAGCGGGCGCGTAAAACATTTCATTTCAGCATTCGGCGAACACGTCATTGGCAAGGAAGTAGAAGAAGCGTTGTTGTCGGTCGCTAATCAAGAAAATATTCGCATTGTAGAATTTACCGTTGCGCCACAAGTGAATCCCGGAAACGGCGCACTCCCTTACCACGAATGGTTTATCGAATTTGATAATTTACCGGATAACATGGACGCTTTTGCTGCAAAAGTAAATGCTGCGATGGTGCAGCAAAATATTTATTACGAAGATTTAATCGTCGGTAGAATATTGCAACCCTTGAAAATCAGTCCGTTACGACGAAACGCTTTCCGCGAATATATGAAAACGCAAGGTAAACTCGGCGGACAGAATAAAGTGCCGAGACTAAGTAATGACCGGAAAATTGCGGAAGAATTGCAGCTATTCAGACTTTAGATTTTAGGCAAGAATTATAATTATTCAGTCTAATTTCTACAATCTATTGTCTATCGTCTAAAAATAATCTATCTTTGTACTCCAAAAAGTCATTTAAAATTAAAAATTCAACATTTACAATTAATAATCATGGGAAGAGGAGATAAAAAAACGAAGCGCGGCAAAATCTGGCGCGGCAGCCACGGCAAAACCCGTCCGAAAAAAGTAAAACGCGTACTGGCGAAAAGAAAAGAAGCAGAAGAAGCGTGATTGAGTAGGCAGTTCTCCTCCGCTAAAACTTTGGCGGATAAATAGTAGGCAGCAGCAGTCAGCAGTTTGCCCCAAAAGACGTGTTCGCATTTATTTGTGAACCCGTTCTTTATTTTTACACTATCCTTTCTTTTACTTCCTCTCCTCTTGTCAAGAGCGAATCACCCCATCACTCTTTTCTTCGGACTTCTACGTTTTAAATCTTAACTGAATTGTATCGTGCGCGCGCGTAGTGCAGTTTTGTAGTGTAAATATCCTGTTTTCAATAACAAAACCATATAAAATTTATTTGAACGGTATGCTTCAACCCGCGAGTACCGCCACGGATTTGGCGCTGTGTTTCAAAAATTTACAGCCTGGCAATTACACCGTAAAAATTACAGCTGCTCAAAACTGTAGTGCCGGCAATTATACCGTTACCTTGACGGACAACAACCAATGTGCAAGTATTAAATTATTCAATCTATACGAACCGGCACCGATTGAATTGCAAGCGCAAACGGGACCTTCCGGCGACTTGTGGTTTATCAATCTGATTTGCGCTGGCGGCGTCGCGCCTTACACCTACCAATGGTCAACGGGCGAAACCACCGAAGATGTCTTCGATCGGAAACCCGCCACTTACACCGTGACCGTCACTGACCAACAAAATTGTAGCAAGACGTTGAGTGTAACGGTCGGCACGACTGCCGCTCATGAACCGGCTTGGGCGAGCGCCTTGAAAATCTTTCCAAATCCAGCAGTGGAACAATTACATATTTTAATAGAATCCCTTGACTATCAAGAGATAAATGCGCTTTTATATGGTATAAATGGTCGAATAATTTTACAAAATCTATCTTTTTATAATAATCAAATAATTTTAAATATTGGACATTTACAAAATGGTGTGTATTGGTTGCGAGTATCAAGAAACGAGCGCTTTTTATATCGAAAAATTGTAAAACATTGAATAGTTTACAAATGGTCAGACGACATCGAGTTGTCTAACCATTTATAATAAAATCCTCCACCTATTTCCACAAAAAATAATACCTTTAAAGGGACAAAATCATACCCTTTGAATGGACGTTTTACATATTAGCGCAGAGTGTTATCCGGCAGCGAAGGCGGGCGGCTTGGGCGATGTAGTGGGCGCACTGCCCAAATACTTGCAGCAGGCAGGCGTGTCCGCAGGTGTCGTTATCCCAAAATATCAGCTTCGCTGGATTCAGGAGCATTCATTCATGCCCATCTATCAAGGTGCAGTTCGCTTGCACAATACGTTTATCCCATTTACGGTCGAACAAGAGCAACACAACTCACTTGGCTTTCCATTTTTTGTGGTAGATATTCCAGGCAAATTTGACCGAGCGGGTATCTACGCGGACCCCAGCGGCTGGGGCTATGGCGACGAAGTAGAACGTTCGTTATGTTTCCAACAGGCTGTTTTACAATGGATTATCGGCTCTCCGGGCAGACCAGCGGTGTTGCATTGCCACGACCATCATACCGGACTCATTCCTTGGATGGTACAATTTTGTCCCGAATATAAGTCGCTTGCTACTACGCCTACTATTTTCACCATTCACAACGGCGCGTATCATGGCAATTATAGCTGGTCGCAACTCTATCTTTTACCTTTTTTCCTACAGGAAGGGCGCAGTATGCTCGACTGGGGAAATACGATTAATCCATTAGCGGCGGGCATCAAGTGTGCGTGGCGCTTGACGACTGTTTCCCAAAGTTATCTGCAAGAATTGAAATATGATTCCAATGGTATGGAGTCGCTTTTTCAGCACGAACAATTCAAAAGTATAGGTATTTTAAATGGCATTGACGCGCAAGTTTGGAATCCTTATACTGATCCTTATTTAGCTTATCATTTGCAAGAAAATATTCAATCCTTCAAATCATATAACAAACAAGCTCTATATCAACGCTTTCAGATTGAACATGGACTGCCCATTTTTACTTTTATCGGTAGAATGGTGACTGAGAAAGGAGCAGATTTGTTACCTGACCTCATCACTCGGGTGTTGGAAAGTGGCATGAGCGTCAATTTTTTAATATTAGGCACTGGCGAGCCGTGGATGATGGAGCGTTTTGCACAAATGCGAGACCGTTTTGGAGGGCGTTTTGATGCCTCTTTAGAATATAATGAAGGACTGGCACACCAGTTGTACGCAGGTTCTGACTTCCTACTCATGCCCTCGCGCGTGGAGCCGTGTGGACTGAATCAAATGTACGCCATGCGCTACGGAACGCTCCCAATCGTGCGCAAAACGGGCGGTTTGAAAGACACGGTATCCGATATTGGCGAGCCAGACGGCAGTGGACGTGGTATTCAATTTACCAATTTTACGTTGGATGATGGCTATTTAGCTATTTATCGAGCCGCCGATTTATATCACAATCAACATGATTTATTTCAAAGTATTCAATATAAAAATATGCAGGTAGACTTCTCGTGGGAACGTTCTGCCAGGCAGTATATTCAAATTTATCAAGAGGTTTTATATTAAGATATTCGCTGCGCGATATTTTGATATTTTTTCCTTGTACCCTTGTTTTTTTAGCCAATTTTTATTCAGTTTGTAATTTCAAAAAAAATATCGCGCAAAGCGCAAATATCAAAAAAATTATCGCGCAGCAAAACAGAAACATTTTATGGCAATCAAAATTATCTGTCTTATCTTAGGTGGTGGTGCCGGTACGCGCTTGTATCCGCTTACGAATCAACGTTCTAAACCAGCGGTGCCAATCGGCGGAAAATATCGCTTGATTGATATTCCTATATCTAACTGTCTGAATTCCGGCGTGAAACGTATGTTTGTGTTGAGCCAGTACAACTCGGCTTCGCTCAATCAGCACATCAAGAATACGTACCACTTCGATATGTTCAGTCGCGGATTTGTAGATATTTTGGCTGCTGAACAAACGCCCGATAGTGACAAGTGGTTTCAAGGGACTGCCGATGCGGTGCGCCAGAGTATGCACCATTTGAATAATCATGATTTTGACCATATTTTAATTCTTTCCGGTGACCAGTTGTATCAAATGGATTTTGAGGAATTGGCGGAATATCATGTGGCAAAAAAAGCAGATGTGACGATTGCTACGATTCCTGTGAATGCATACGACGCGCCGGGTTTTGGTATCATGAAAGTAAATGGCGAAGGTAGTATTGAGAAATTTATAGAAAAACCAAAGTCCGATATTTTATCTGATTGGAGTTCGCCGGTTGCGCCGAAATTAGAGCAAGACGGACGCGTTTACCTCGCTTCTATGGGTATCTATATGTTTAATAAAAATATTTTAGAAACGTTATTTAGTGATTACCCGGATGCTACTGATTTTGGTAAGGAATTCATTCCCAACGCGATAGAATCGGGCATGGCGGTTTCCAGCTTTGCTTTTGACGGCTATTGGACGGATATTGGTACGATTCACTCTTTTTTTGAAGCGAATATTGCACTGACAGATATTCTACCTCAATTCAATTTATTCGACAACGCTCGTCCCATTTACACCCGCGCGCGGATGCTGCCGCCTGCGAAGGTGTTTGGCACTTGGTTCAATCAAGCTATATTGTCGGATGGTGCCGTTATTCACGCTAAAAAAATTGAGCGCTCTATCATTGGTATCCGCGCCCGCGTAGGGTACAACACAGAAATTACGCGCACTGTTATTATGGGCAGCGATTATTTTGAACGGTTAGAAAAAATCGTGAAAGCAGAGGAAACCCCAATGGGTATTGGTAATGATTGTTTTATTGAAAACGCCATTTTGGATAAA
The DNA here is from genome assembly GCA_964549655.1 of uncultured Saprospiraceae bacterium. Classification (GTDB taxonomy): domain Bacteria; phylum Bacteroidota; class Bacteroidia; order Chitinophagales; family Saprospiraceae; genus JADJNW01. The sequence continues at coordinate 1,349 of CAZJXN010000207.1, read as the reverse complement.
AACTGCCGCATCGGGCACAACGTCGTGATTCGCGGCGACGCTTCTTTACAAAATGATGAAACGGATACGTATTGTATCCGGGATGGGATTATTGTGGTAAAAAAAGGGGCGTTGATACCAGATGGAAGCAGAATTGGAAAAATTTAATGAAAGAATGAATAATGAAGCCGTCGAGCATTCATTATTCATTCTTTATTTTTTAATTCGTTCTACAAATGACAGGCAACAACGTATCAAACCAATCCACCAGCGCGATTTGCTTCACCCGGCTCAGGTCTTGGCAGGCTTCCGGGAATTTATTTTGTTCTAAATACGCTTGTCCGCGCACGTACAGAAAATTTGCATCATTTGGAAAAAGTGCAATGCCCTCGCCCATTTTTAGAATACCAGTATCTTTTTCGCCTTTACTAAATAACTCCGAGCCTTCATTTACCAATTGACTGGCTTTTTGATATTCGTCTACTTTACTTTTACAACTCGCAACCTCTGGTATAAACGTCAACGCAATTTCATACACAGACGGCACCGCCGCGCCTTTATATTTTGCTATTTTCCATTTACCAATGGTAGAAGTGACTACCTCAATCGCTTCATTCCAAAATGCAGAACCGAGGTCATTATAATCTGTCAAGTCGAGCACTTTTACTGTGCCATCGCGGTCTATGCGCAGTTGAAGGTCCATCGCGCCGATGCGGCAGCTATCATTTCCGGCGGCAGGATAATCTAATTTTTTACCCAAAAAAGCAATGAGCGAATCACTTCCACCCTGAAACTCAAGTGGTTCATCCAACATATTCCAGATACTATCGCCTTGCGCAATGGTGAATGGAGGCGCTTCTGTGAGTTTAAATTTTACAGGCAATGTAAATAAAGTACGCACCGGAATGCCTTTGTTTTTGCCTGGCACCCATTTGATTTGCTGGTCTATCATCAGATTTACTAATCGCAGTGCCTCAATACCACAGCCACCACCGATGTCTTTTAAAATTTTCGGATTGGACAAGCCACCATCTTTTTCCACCACAAAATTAATCACAACCTGCCCTTCAATATTGCTCTCGCGCGCTTCCACTGGATAAAAAATATTACGGCTCATGAAAAGCATCAGTTGTTGTTGGGCGCACTGCATTTTCACAGCCACCGTCGTGTCCAACTTTTCACACACCGGAAAGCGAGGCTGTTCTTCGGCTACTTTGTAAATGGTCGTGTCGGTATTAGCCGTTTGCGCTTGTAATAAATTGCAATAACTGGATATAATAATTATCAAAAAAATCAACTTTCTCATGTATTAATTGTGTTAAGTAGTTTGCCATAAATAATCGACACAAGTTAGGTGAAATGGATGGTGA
>CAZJXN010000206.1:162-7867 GCA_964549655.1 uncultured Saprospiraceae bacterium | reverse complement strand
TTGGGTATTTTTATAAAGATCGGGGTATTGAAATTTATCTTGTACCTGTATGGTTATCCGATTATCTTTTTCAATTTGAAGAATATCTTCTATTAATTTTTTAATTTACTCGCTACTTTCCAACATGATAGAAGAAATACGTTCGGTATCATAATCCGTTTTTTCCTTTTTCGTTTGGATGTATTTGATAAGGCGAACAATTTCTGAAAGCGGTTTATTAATATGATCGGCTATTTGAGATAACATTCCTTCGACTAAATGAAGCCAAGTAATGGGGCACTAGGTGTTGTGTGGTATATAATGGAGTTGAACGAAGTATTGTGCGTTTTTTATAATAAAACACGTACAATACCACATTAGTGTAGCTCAATAGTAATATCTTCTGTGTTTAATGAAGTATTACGGGACTCTATAGTATTATAAAAATGAGGCTCTACAACTTTTGAAAATAAGTTGTTAGATTAGATTTGTTATGAGTGAGATACTTGTTGAAATTTAAAAAGCCAAAAGTTCAATACATGTAAATAGAATCTAAGGTTTTAGGTGATGTACTTATCTATTTAATACTAAAAAAAATTATTTTAATATAGAAACTTGTTCAAGTCTCTGACAGCCAAACAACGTTCTGCAGTAAAGATAAAAATCATTCTTCAAATTCAAAGATCATGGTATTATTTTTTTGCATATATAAAAAACCCATTGTGAAATCTGCACAAGCGTCCTACGATTTGGAATTGCAGGACGCTTTATGACAACAATTTGACTTCGTAAATCCGTTGAAGTGGCAGTTTTGATGTATTTTTGTGTAAAATTTAAAGGAATGAAAAAAATATATATCGTGGCAGTGGTAATGATTGCAGTGGCGATTGTGTTGCTGACCAGTACAGCGAAGGACGTGAGTACGTATGGCACCTTTGCAGAAGCGGGTGTATCCGGCGAAAAAGTGAAGATAGCTGGGCAATTATCGAAAGATAAGGAGATGTTATATAACCCGGAAAAAGATCCGAATTATTTTAGTTTTTATATCAAAGACACGAAGGGCGAGGAACGCAAAGTTGTGTTACTGGCGAGTAAGCCACAGGATTTTGAATTATCAGAGCAAATTGTAGTGACGGGAAAGATGAAGGGCGACGCATTCGTAGCAACTGATTTATTAATGAAGTGTCCGTCGAAGTATAAAGATGAGGAGATTTATATTAAAAGTGAAAAACAGGGGTGATAGGGTCATGGGGTGACGGGGCATTTTGCCCTTTTATCACCCTATCACCCTATCGCCTTATCAACCAAGAGCGATGGAAGTGCAATATATCGGTGAAAATTTGTTGCCGGGTCAGATTGGACATTTTGCCATTTTGTTTGGATTTGTGGCGAGCATTATGGCGGCGATTGCCTATTTTTTTGCAACGCAGACGCGGGAGACCGCTCCATACACATCCTGGCGGCGGCTGGGTAGAATCGCTTTTTCGGCGCATACAGTGAGCGTGCTAACTGTAATTTTCGTGCTGTTTTATGTAATGACCAACAAAATGTATGAATACCAATATGCACAAACGCACGTAAGCGACGAGTTGGCATTTAAATATGTGTTTGCCGCATTTTGGGAAGGACAGGAAGGCAGTTTTCTGCTCTGGATGTTTTGGCACGTCGTGCTTGGTATGTTGTTGATGTTCAGTGCAAAAGAATGGGAATCGCCTGTATTGGCTGTTATTTCTACGGTGCAAATATTTATTGGTTCCATGATATTAGGAGTGTATGTAGGTTTCGGCGATGAAGCTTTGAAAATTGGAAGCAACCCTACCCTACTCTTGCGCCATGTAATGGAAGCACCAATTTTTGCAAATGAAAATTATGTCAGTTTAATAAAAGGCAACGGTTTAAATCCATTATTACAAAATTGGTGGATGACTATTCACCCGCCGACTTTGTTTTTAGGATTTGCATCTACGACCGTGCCGTTTGCTTATGCAATTGCGGGACTTTGGACCAGAAAACATACCGAATGGCACCGGGAAGCAATGCCTTGGGCGTTGATGAGCGGCGCGATATTAGGCACGGGTATTGTAATGGGTGCAGCTTGGGCGTATGAAGCCTTGAGTTTTGGCGGTTATTGGGCTTGGGATCCCGTGGAAAATATGTCGCTCGTGCCGTGGCTCGTGCTGCTGGCGGGTATTCACACCAATTTGATTGCGAAAGCGACCGGTCATTCTATTCGTAGTACTTATATTTTTTATTTACTTTCCTTTTTACTGGTATTATATTCTACTTTTCTGACACGCAGTGGCATTTTGGGAGAGTCTTCAGTGCACGCCTTCACAGAAATGGGGTTAGAATGGCAATTGGTGGGATTTTTAGGAACGTATTTGATATTAGCAATTGTGTTGATGGCAATCCGTTATAAAGAAGTGCCAAATCCGACCAAAGAAGAGCCGACCGCTTCTAAAGAGTTTTGGATGTTTATAGGAAGTTTGGTGTTATTATTTTCGGCCTTAATTATTACAGCGTCCACATCTTTGCCAGTTTATAATAGAATCGCTCGTTTTTTCGACCCAGAATTTCAAGGACGCGTTATTACAGATGTTATTCCACATTTTAATAAATATCAAGTTTGGATTGGCGTTTTTATTGGTTTATTATCAGGTGCGGCGCAGTATTTACGCTTCCGCGAATTGAATTGGCAGAAGCAAGTAGCCAAGTTTGGCATTCATACAGGCGTTGCAGTAGCGATTTCACTTTTGTTGACGTGGCTGACCACACTTTGGATAGATGTAATAGATTGGCGGTACGGTATTTTATTGTTTGCAGGCATTTTTACAGTTGTTACAAATGTGGATTATGTTATTACTTTTTTAAGAGGCAATTTAAAGGTTGGCGGCTCGGTCGTCTCGCATATTGGCTTTGGCTTGATGATTGTAGGCATTTTAGCATCTGGTTTGAATAAGAAATTTATTTCGTCTAATCCGTTTGTAATGAATGGCTTAATAGAAGGCGAAGAAGACGCGGCAGAGAAAAATATTTTATTATTTAAGAATGAGCCAATGTTCATGAGCGGTTATGAAGTGACGTATGTGAAAGACACCGTAAACGTTTTAAATCGCACGTACACTGTCAATTACAAGAAGAAAAATGAGCAAGGCAAGGTAGAAGAAGAGTTTAATTTGTATCCAAATATATTATACGATAAAACGTTTACGAAAATTGCTGCCTCAAATCCTTCTACAAAACATTATGCACACAAAGATATTTTTACACATATCAAGTCCTTGCCGCAGGTAGAAATGGATTTAACATTTCGGCAGAAGCGAGAAGATAGTTTGAATTACAAGCGTTTAGATGTGCCTGTCGGTCAGTTTTTTACATTTGTAGATACGGTGCAAATAAAAAATCCGGATACTTTTACAATAAAAAATTATGACATCACTGTTGAAAATATAATACAAAATCCAACACATCCAGATTATAAGCCTGAAAAGGGCGATATGGCAGTGGGCGCTACGGTGGGAGTGAAGCGAAGTGATGGGGATAGTACTTATAATGTAACTCCAATATTGGTGCTACGGCAGCAAGGTTTACTTACTTATCCGGTACAAATAAATGGTTTGAATGCTAAAGTACGTTTGCATCCTGATATTTTAGAACAATTCTTTACATCTGAAAATGAATTAAATTATCAAGAATTCAATGTAAAGCAAGGTGAAACCATTACGTATAATAATTTACAAATTCAATTTGCTAATATCATAACCAATCCGACACATCCGGCATACCAATCCCAGCAGGGCGATATTCCCGTCGGTATGAACGTGGTGGTGCGCACCAAAGATGGACAGCAATACACGGCGCAGCCTATTTTTGTCATTCGAGGCAATCAGATTTTTGCGTTGAAAGCGGAAATAGGCGCATTGAATTTGCATATCCGTTTTGCCAGTGTAAATCCAAATACGGAGCAAGCACAACTCTTTGTAGCACAAGCAGATAAATCAAGCGTTACAAAAATTCCGGTGGAAGTAGCTACGAATTCGTTGCGTTCGGATTATATTGTCTTGGAAGCCATTGAGTTTCCGGGTGTTAACTTTTTTTGGATTGGCTGTACCATGATGATGATTGGGCTGACGGTAAGTATGGCGAATCGAATAGGGATGAAGAGAAGGGGAAAAGGTGATGGGGTGATGGGGTAATAGGGTGATTTGATCAATGGTAAATGGTCAATGATAAATGGTCAATGATAAAATTGTTTTGATTGGTGCGGGGAATGTCGGCTATCACCTTGGCAAGCGATTGAAGGCTTGCGGGTTGAATGTGGTACAAATTTTTAGCAGACAGGTAGCGAAAGCGCAACGATTATCAGAAACCATAGAAGTACCGTTCGTCACCGATTTAAAGCAGATTGTCACCGATGCGGAACTTTACATCCTCGCGGTGAATGATAGTGCAATTGCAGCAGTAGCCTCCAATTTAAAACCTGAAAAAGGGTTGGTTGTGCATACATCTGGGGCGACCCCTTCCATTATATTACAATCTTACTTTACGCGCTTTGGGGTTTTTTATCCATTACAAACTTTTTCTATTTCTAAAGCCGTTGATTTTGAAGTAGTTCCGATTTGTGTGTACGCAAACAAAGCACGCGACGAAGATTTTTTATTTAAAATTGGACAACAGATTAGCTCAAAAGTTTATAAAATAGACGATATGCAACGAGCTAACTTACACGTTGCAGCCGTTTTTGTAAATAACTTCACCAATTATTTATTTCAAGTTGGATACAATATTTTAGAAAAAGAGAATTTATCCTTTGACTTATTACGACCTTTGATTTTGGAGACAGCGGAGAAAGTGCAAAAGAATATACCAACGGAAATGCAGACAGGACCAGCGATTCGGGGAGATGATGCGACGATAGAGTGGCATTTGGAATATTTAAAACAATTTCCGGCGTATAGGGAGTTGTATCAAATTTTGACAAATAATATTAAAACAGAAGTGTTCAAAAAAATATCTTAATATCACAATATCTTAATTTGTAATATGCGCATCATCGGTAATATTGAGCACCCCATTCTAAAAATTACCGTCTTTAAGATGGATAATAAACTGTCCGTCAAATTTGAATCTGGCTTATATGAACAAACGTATAAATTCCGCAGCAGCGATGCGGTTCAAGGCTTGGAGGATATTGAAAAAATTGTGGATGCTACTTTTTGTGAAGCGGTGTTGCAGGACTTGAACCGAATGCACCAGCGCAAAAATCAAGCGATGGCACGTACGCTCCCACAAGAAGTAAACCAAGAGTTTGAAGAGATTATTTAGTTCTTCGAGCTGATATTATAGATATTCGCTGCGTTGATATTTTTCGCTCGTATCCATTGCATCATTTACAGCTTGTTCTGACAAGCGACTTTTAATAAATCCTACGATTACTTCTAATGCTGTGCCAAAATGCTGATTGTTATTAATGATAATATCGGCTTGTTCTTTATATGGCTCAATGTATTTTTCAAAAGCAGGTAAAACGTGATTTTCATAGCGATAAAGCACATCGTCAATTGGGTAGTCCCGCTCTTTTTGGTCGCGCACGATGCGGCGGATGACTTTTAGGTTTTCTTTGGCGTGTAAATAAACTTTCAAATCTAATAAATTGCGAATTTTTTTAAAGTGTAAAATAAAGATGCCTTCTACAATAAGGATTGGTGCGGGTTTGAACACTAAAATTTCGGGCGTAATCCCTGTTTGTTCAAACAGATACTCTTCCCGCAGTACAATTTCACCATTTATCAGCCGCTCTACATCTTGTGTAAAAGCCTTCTTGTCAATGGATTTGGGCAGGTCAAAATTATAGATACCTTTTTCGTCTGCTTTTTGCTCGGCACTTGGACGATAGTAGTCGTCTTGCGAGATGACGCATACTTCTTCGCCGCTAAAGCGTTCGCGCAATTCTCGAATGAATGTCGTTTTGCCTGAGCCGCTGCCCCCGGTGATGCCAATGATGAAAGGTTTCATGCTGTTTCGTGTGGATTCCCGGGATATAAAGGTACACAATCTGGCAGCCAGAAACAAGAAACTCGCAGTAAGAGATTGAAAAATTGCAGAATTCTATTCGATGGAGCCACTTGCGACTTGTTTGTTGCGACTTCTTTCTCTACATTTGACGCATTCCTCATTCTTTCAACATTTGACGATATGGATTTTTTCCTCAGCTTGCTGCGTGGTATGTTAGGCATCGCAATTTTGTTAGGATTTTGCTACTTATTAAGTAGCAATCGCCGCGCGATTAATTGGCGGCTGGTTGGAATTGGTGTCACCTTACAAATTCTTTTCGCTATCTTAGTGTTACGAGTGCCGTATGTGAGCAATGTTTTTGAAGCTATCGCCTCTGTTTTTACCGGCATTATTCGATTTTCGGACGAAGGAGCGGCCTTCTTATTTGGCGGCTTAGTGGCCGATGAAAAAACATTTGGTTATATCTTTGCTTTTCGAGTGCTACCCACCATTTTATTTTACTCGGCACTCTCTTCGGTTTTGTATTACTTCGGCATTCTACAAAAAATCGTGTACGGCATCGCGTGGGTGATGAGTAAAACCATGCGCTTGTCAGGACCGGAAAGCCTTGCCTCGGCTGCAAATATTTTCATTGGACAAACGGAAGCACCGCTCTTTATAAAACCGTATCTGGCAAAAATGACCCGCTCGGAAATCCTGTGTCTGATGGCTGGCGGCATGGCGAATATTGCGGGCGGCGTGTTTGCAGCGTATGTCGGTTTCTTGGGCGGCGATAGTTATGACCAGCAGATTTATTTTGCCAAACACTTGCTGGCGGCTTCCATCATGTCGGCTCCAGCAGCGATTATCACAGCTAAAATGATTCTACCAGAAACGGAAAAAGACGGTTATGAGGATGAACTCCAAATCTCCGGCGAGCGTGGCAGCAATTTATTAGATGCCATTTCCACCGGTACGACAGATGGATTGAAACTCGCAGTGAATGTCGGCGCGATGCTCATCGTTTTTACAGCCTTAGTTTATATGTGTAATTATCTATTGGAAAATACGGTCGGCGATTGGACGAACTGGAATGAAGCAGTGGTAGCCTCGACGAATGGTCGCTTTACGGGCTTCAATTTCACCTATCTTTTGGGTATTCTGTTTTCTCCAATTGCATGGGTTATTGGTACGCCAGCAGCGGATATGCTGGTGGTCGGGCAATTGTTGGGACAAAAAACGGTCATCAACGAATTCGTTGCGTATCTCGATATGGGCAAATTGAAAGAATCAGGCGCATTCACTTATGATAAATCTATTCTCATTGCAACTTATGCGCTGTGCGGCTTTTCCAACTTAGCTTCCATGGGTATTCAAATTGGCGGTATCAGTGCGCTCGCGCCTGAGCAACGACAAAATTTAACGGAATTGGGTTTGAAAGCACTGATTGCGGGTTCGCTGGCTACGTTTATGACGGCGACGCTGGCAGGGGTGTTGGCTTAATGTTTATGGTTTAAAATTTAAAGCTCAGGGTAAAAAAAGAGGTTTACTACATCTTCGAGATGTGGTAAACCTTTTTTAATTTATAGTAAAAGTTGCCAATTTTTAGTTGCAGATGCCAAATTCATAGTTGCGGACGGCAAATTCATAGTTGCAGATGCCAAATTCATAATTGCAGACGGCAAATTCATAGTTGCAGATGCCAAATTCATAATTGCAGACGGCAAATTCA
>CAZJXN010000205.1:0-7899 GCA_964549655.1 uncultured Saprospiraceae bacterium | reverse complement strand
AAATTATTGAATCTATTGGCTATTATTTCTGCTCTTTTTAACCCGATATTCGCATTACTTAGTATTTAGTACTTGGCATTTAGAATCAGAAGTTTCTTTGGTATTAAATTGATTAAGTAATATTTTGATGCGCTCATTCGCTTCGTCTGGCATCTGGCATCCATTTATCTGGCATCTCACATTGGCATCCAAAAATAAAGTTTTGTTAAACCACGCTTCGCCTTCGCCGATTTGTCAATAAAATACTGTTACACTCGTTAAACATTCAAAATTAAATTGCTTCAAATGAAAAATATTGTATTGCTTTTTGTAATTAGTTTATTGAGTATCAACGCTTTCGCACAGGTAAAATCTACAAAAGATTATACGAAAGCCTCCGATTCCGACCCGAAAGCCAAAGTGATTTTGGATAAAGTGCGCAAGAAGTACGAGGGTTACAAGTCTATGGAAGCCGCTTTTACCTTGGATTTGGAATTTCCAGAACAGCCCAAACAAACGCAAAAAGGCAAAGTATCGCGGCAGGATAAAAAATATCGCGTAGAATTGGCAGACCAATTCATGTTGAGCGACGGAAGCGCGGTGTGGGTCATTCTGCCCAAAAATAAGGAAGTACAAATCAATCCGATGCCAGAAAAAGGCGAAGATGATAACTTACTATCGCCGGAAAATCTATTTAGCTTTTATAATAAAGGAAAATTTGCATTTGTATTGGTCAATGAATATGCGCAAGGCACGAAGATTTTACAACAGATTGAATTCAAGCCCTTAGAGAAAAGTTTTGAATACTCGAAGCTCCGCATGGAAGTGGATAAGAAAACGAATGAAGTGGTAAGTGTAAAAGCATTTGGTAAAGATGGTTCGCGTTATACCTTGACCGTCAGCCAGTTGACACCGAATAAAACATTTGCTGCAAATTATTTTACATTTGATAAAACGAAGTATGCTGGGTATCATGTGGAGGATTTACGGTAATGTAGCCCAGGCTTTAGGCTGACCTCGTACCCCAACCTTCAGGTTGACGATAAAAAGGGCATTGCAAAACGCGATTCCCTTTTTTATTTTTTATTAAAAATGACAAGTAGTAAGAATACATTATAGAATCAGCCCTATAAACATTTTTATTTTCAATCTAATTTTGGTGAAACAGGCATCACTATGCATAATTTTGTAGAACCACTGTCGCTGTATTGCAAGTTTAATTTTACCTTCCGACTTCATACTAAAACACCTACACCATGTCCACGCTACTCTACTTTATCAAGCCCAATACTGCCTTGCAAACCATTCTACAAGCTGGATTGCTCGCAGGAACTTTAGACATTCTTGCTGCTTTTACCAATGCTTATTGGTCTGCTGGTACTACGCCGATCACCGTTTTAAAATTTGTAGCCAGTGGCGTGTGGGGGCGAGCCGCCTTTGCAGGTGGTACGAGTACCGTGCTTTGGGGGTTGCTTTTTCACTTTTTAATTGCGCTGAGTTGGGCGGCACTTTTCTTTCTAATTTATCCTACCCTTCAAAAAATAGCTCCGAATTGGATATTTAATAGTATAATTTATGGTATAATCGTTTGGACAGTAATGAATTGGGTGATTTTACCGATGACAAATGCCCCAGCACGACCGTTCAATTTGACGCAAGCGGTTATCAATATTTTTATTTTGATTATTTGTGTTGGGTTGCCGATTTCAGGGGTAGTGACGCGATATTATGCAGGAAAATGAAAGTGTACTGATTCACTACCAATGCTCCACTGCCGCCCTAAATTTTAACTAACATTCTACCCTAAAAAAATGCACACAGAATTATTAAACACCTTTGGACAAATCGCAAAATTGGACGAAGCGGAAGAAGCCCTCTTTCGCCGATTATTCAAGCCATGTCAGCTTAAAAAAGGCGATTTTTTTCTGCAATCCGGCGATAAGAATAATCGGTTAGGATTTCTTAAAAAAGGGTTGGTCAGATATTTTGTCTATAAAAATCAGGAAGAATCCACCTTAGAATTTACCAAAGAAGGCGAATTTGTAGCCGAGTATCAAAGTTTTATTAATAGAAATGTTTCCATTCAAAGTATTCAAGCCATTGAAGACTGTGAAATGTTAATAATAGACTATCATGATTTACAACAAATATATGCTACTGCTAAAAACGGAAATTTATTAGGACGTTTAGTTATAGAACATCGGTTCAACATCATGATTAATCAACTTTTATCCATTTATATGCATAGCCCGGAACAACGTTATAAATATTTTCTGGAAAATTATAGCGATTTGGTCCAAAGAATAGCCCAATATCATATTGCTTCTTACGTCGGCATCAAACCGCAATCCTTGAGCCGCATTAGAAAAAAATTGGCAAAAGCCATTTCTTAACTTAGGTGTATCAGTTTTGGGAGTGAAGCGGCTTAACTTTGCAAAAAAAAACATGAATCAATTGATCCCCTTTTTAGTAAGTCTTTTATTGCTGGTATCCTGCGAGAAAGACGATGCTGCAAAAGTTTCCTTTCAAGAAAGCTTTCTGCAATTGAGTACGCACCAGTTAGCAACCTATTCTATCGAGCGCAATAGTAGATATCTAATTGTGTTTGAGTCAGGGCTGGGCGATGACCATGCGGTGTGGAGCACCAAGAAAGTGGCAGAAGATATGAGTAATAAAATGGATGTGTTGGTGTACGACCGGGCGGGTTATGGCAAATCAACGATTGACGACCATGCAAGAAATATAGATCGGCTTCGCACGGAGCTTGAATCCGTCGTGAATAAATATGCAAATGGCAGAAAAGTCATATTAGTCGGACATTCTTTGGGCGGTATGATTATTCGGGACTTCGCTATTAAAAATCCAACTAAAACGGCTGCATTATTATTTGTTGACCCTTCGCACGAAAATTATAATCAACCCACGCAGGCAATAGAGGATATGATTTACAATGCTTTTAAAAGCAGTAATGGTGCGAATTTTGGAGCTACAAAAGAAGCCAAAGAATTGATTGAAGACGCACAATATATGGCGACTCTATCCAGCGTGCCGAATATTCCAGTCGTTGTTTTAACTAGTATGAAAACGGATGCTACTCACACCGCAAGTGATCGGCAAAATTGGTATAAGGCGCACGAATTATTAAAAAATACGATCAGCGACTTTACACATATTGGAACAACCAACGCAGGACATTACATTATGAATGATGAACCCAATCTTGTACTGGATCATATAAATTTATTGATTTCAAAACTGCCGTAGAAAAACTAAATAAAGTGTAAAAAAACAGATGAATATGAGGCAGATCACCTTAATCGTTTTCCGAAATCTTAAAGATTTCGGAAAACGATCCTCAACCCCGCTGGTTTGTAACTGGTACTTTAATTTTGATTAAAACTTTACAAACTGTTTACTTTCGCTCTGTCCATCCGCACTAATGGCGCTTAACCAATACACGCCACTTTGTAACGCCTTGATTTTCAATTCAAAAGTTTGGTTCGGGTCAATTCGTTCGGTGCGGCGAAGGACTTCTTTTCCATTCAAATCATAAAGCACAAGTGTCATAATAGGCTTATTAAATTCATTTACAACATATAATAAATCCGCGGTTGGATTCGGATAGACGCGCAGTTGTTTGCCAATAAAAGCCGAATTTATACTGGTAGTTGAAGCCGCATAGCCATCAAAATTATCCCAGTGATAGGTGTGTGTTGTAAAACTATTGGAAGCAAAAAGAAATACAATTCGGTTGATAGCATTGTTAGGCGTGCTGGCGTCGGGCTGGTCAAGTGGCGTGAAAACCAAGCGATGCCATTCATTTTGTACCGTTGTAAATGCTTGATAGCGGCTATGCCGTCCGGTGGGATAATTAGAAGGACCGGCGGTACTGCTATTTTCTAATTGTAATAGAATCAGCGTGTTAGGTGGCGCATTCGTGTAAATATCAATATAAAATTTCTTTTGGTTTTTGTAATAAGCGCCTGCATCGGGAATCGCCGCGGTCGAATATTGCAATACATCATATTGCTGGCTGGCATTGCGCACATAACGTGCGGTAAGGGCGGAGCTATTGACGGCATTCGCACTTGGATTTGCAACATCTTCGGTCAACGTTCCGGTTGATGAAATGAAATTGATTAAAGGCGTATTATCAAAATTTTCAAAACTCAATTCCCGCGCCAACGCTGCTTCTACCATTACATTCAATGTAATAACTCGATTATAACAGCCATTAGAAATCGTAGCCGTAAGGTCGCCCCTCGTGCCGCCCCAATTGACGGTAATGCTATTCGTACCCTGTCCGGCGGCAATCGTTGCACCCGCCGGAACATCCCAAGTCACGGTAGAACCAGCAGGAATATTATTCGACGTGTAAGCCTCATTCTGAGCTTGATTGATTACGTTTCGCTTGCCCGTGATATGTGGAAATTTTCCATTATAAACCCGCACATAATCCACTTCCATCGTTTGCGGAAAAAGGGTTGAGCTATTGGGATTGCCGGGCCAGTTACCGCCCACCGCCAGATTCAACAGCAAGTGAAATCGCTGATTGAAAGGCCACGTCAAGGAGCCTATATCCGAAAAAGTTTTAGTTGAATATAAAAAATCATCCATATACCAACGAATGACACCCAGCTCCCACTCTATTGCAAAGGTGTGAAAATCATCGTTGAACGTGCCGCTGTGCAGTGCAAAACTGTTCCCTTGTGAAGCGTTATTGGGCCACGTCTTGCCATAGTGTATTGTGCCGTGCACGCGATCTGGCTCCTTGCCAATCAATTCCATGATGTCTATTTCGCCACTTTGGGGCCAGCCACCATACACATTATCAGTTGGTAGCATCCAGAAGGCGGGCCAAATACCTTGTCCAATCGGCAATTTTATACGTGCTTCAAAACGCCCATACGTCCAGTCGCCTTTGTTGATGCTGCGCAGGCGCGCCGAGGTATAATTTCGGGTACTGATGGTCTCTTGCTTCGCAATGATTTTCAGCGTGCCATTAGAAAGGACGGCGTTTTCTGCGCGGTAGTATTGCAATTCGTTATTCCCCCAGCCACAAAAACCCATATCACAAGCGTCGCCAATTTGGGGTGTCCACTTGGTCAAATCAAGCGTAGTGCCATCAAATTCATCTGCCCAAACCAGTGTTGGACATTGCGCGATCAATGTAATGTTTGTAATAATTAAAAACAGAAAAGTGTGGAGCCAAGTAAAGCGTGGAGCGTTTTTACTAAATTTAGTTGCCATCATTGGGAAAGGTTTTTGGTCGTTAGCTAACATTAAATGTAGCAAATAATTTTAATTTCAGAATAATTTTTCTCAAAACCTTAACATAGGAAATTTTTATTAGGTATCAAACTTTCATTTCTATTGGGATTATAATATTTGCATTGGATTGCTGATTTCTTGAGTGGTTCAGCGAAGGTACGTTAACAAATGAAAAGTACCCTACGGTGTAGAGCCGTAGGACGCTTTTTAAGTAGGGCGCACGGACGATTTTGGCGAGTCCGTTGACGGCGGCGGCAATGGCGATAGCGGGGGAAATAACGAATGTAATGGCGTTTTTAAATTCATAAAGGAATTATAATAGATGGCGCATTTTGTATTGTTTTAAACGGGATTTAAAATATTGCGTACTACGCATTTTGCATTGTTTTATTATCCTGATTGTGTATTCAATATTTTTAAATTGCTCATTATCAAGTGTTTTAAATAAAATAAAGGGACTACTTGTACTGTTGACACTTTTGACTTATTTTTGTGTGGTAAACTGAAAAAGTACCTATATTTACGCGTTGGCTGCTATACATTTGGACTCTTCACCATTCTAACACGAAAAAATAAAGTATACAATTGAAAAAAGTAACCATTCTCATTATTGCATTTTTTGTTACAGTATTTGCAAAAGGGCAGCAACGATTTTCAAAAGAGCAGAAGGAATTACAACAGACGGTTGTAAATATGTTTGAAGCTTTATCCAATCGAGATTCAATGACCTTGAAATCTTATTGCATTCCTGATGTTACATTTTACGAATATGGTCAGATATGGAATATAGATTCGCTTATCAGGAAGGCAATTACGATGAATCAGTCAGCAGACTTTAAGCGTATTAATACTTTTGACTTCATCAATGTCGAAGCTGACAAAACCAAAGCATGGCTCACTTATCAACTTAGTTCAGTCATTACCAAGGACTCCAAGGAAACTGTCATACAATGGTTGGAAACAGTAGTTTTAGCAATTCAAGATAAACAGTGGAAAATAAAACATCTTCATTCAACATTAATAAAAAGAAGCTAGACAAGTTGGATTTGATGATGACATTATTAGTTTGTACAGCAGCCAACATGGGGTTTGCTGCTATGCTGGCTGACGAATAAATCCTCCTCTTTTTATTCGCTATCAGCATTGGTTCTGGCTGACGGAATTCTTTTGGACTTTAGTTCTTATCTTCATCATCATTAATTTAATCGGGCTGCGGTTCCAGGCTGACAATTATAAAATGCCAGCACAGCAGCAAGCCCTACCGGTTGGCTGTAATGCTGACAGACCGTAATCTTAAAATCAAATTTTAAATATATTGAGAATGAAAAAGAACAAAATTTTAGTTAGCATAATAATTTTCTCATCGGTTTTACTTTTTAGTTGTCAGACAAGTGACAACACAAAAGCAAAAATGGAACAAACGACAGAGTTGTCTTCCAACGATAAAGAGATTGCCAAGAAAGAAATATCAGCAAGAATTGAAGAAATTATTAAAGGAGCTAAAGAACTGAATGTTGAGACGGCAATAAAGCCTTACTCTACCGACACAGGCTTTAAAATTATTAACCCTGACGCATCAGTCACAGATTTAGCAACAATGAAGAATATTCAAACTGAAAGTTTCAAGACATTAACTTCATTGAACTTTAAGACAATCAAACAAGACTTCACTTTTCTTGAAAAGGATTTAGTTATGTGTACTTGGACAGGAATGAATGAGTTTCAATTAAAAAGTGGGGAAAAAATGAAGATAGACCCTTATGTCGGTAGTTTGCTATTTCGTAAGAAAGATAATGAATGGAAAATTATTTATGCACACGAGACTACTGCCTTACCTGTAACAATAAAATAAAGTTGCATCGACAAGAAGCACTACAGCCAACAAAAGTATTGCTGCAAGCAGGGCTTGACGTTGAAACAATCGGCTGCAGTTCGCTATCAGCATCGGTTCCGGCTGACGAACATCGCTGAACTTTTGCAACTTATCTTCTACATTTGTTTTTCAATCAGCAGCGGTTTCGGGCGGACGGATTACAAATTCCCCCACTTCGGCAAGCCCTGTCCGTTATCGGCAACCCTATGGCGACACTCTGCGACAATCAAACTATATTTTACAAAGACCAAAATTGTACAATAAACCTTAATTATGACAGCAATCACAAAACCCAGAATAGAATCCATTGACTTATTAAAAGGTTTAGTGATGGTAATAATGGCACTCGACCATGTGAGGGCTTATTTTCATTATTCCGCTTTTCTGTTTAATCCAGCGGACCCAACAAAAAGTACTTTACCAATCTTTTTTACAAATTGGATTACACATTTTTGTGCACCTGCTTTTAGTTTTCTTGCAGGAATATCTGCCTTTATGGTTGGCAAAAAGAAAACACAGTATGAATTATCAGGTTTTCTATTAAAACGTGGGCTTTGGTTAGTTTTTATTGAGTTGACAATTGTAGGATTTGCTTGGCATTTCGATTTTCAGTTTAGAACATTTGGCTTACTTGTTATATGGTCATTAGGAATTAGTATGATTGTTTTAGCAGCTTTAATTCACCTACCCAGAACCTATATTTTAATTTTTAGTTTATTACTTACTGGTCTTTCGCAGGCCAAAAATTTTGAATTTTGAGAAAAAGTAATATAGTC
>CAZJXN010000204.1:0-7942 GCA_964549655.1 uncultured Saprospiraceae bacterium | reverse complement strand
GACTTTAACAATTTATGAAAATTTTGACAATATTGCCGCCCGACATGAGGGTTTTGGAAGTCGTTTAGGCAATGCTTTTTCTGGTGGTTGGCAGGGCTTATTGAGTCTTTTTGTAGGATTGATATACATCTGGCCGCTATTATTAAGTGCAAGTATTTTATTGTTCTTTTTATTAAGAGCAAATAGGAAAAGGATTAAAGTAAAAGTAGATGAAACAGGAAGATAGGAAGATGGGAGGATTCCAGACGTGTTCCCATCTTCCCATCTTCCCATCCTCCTATCCTCTCTAAAATTTAAAATCCACCCGTGCCGTCACATTCCTCGGTGCTTCGAGCAAGCCTGGGCGCTGGGAGTATAATTCATTGAAAGCATTTCCCAAAATAGCGGTGAGTTTTAAATGGTCATTGAAGGTGTAAGCGGTGCGGAAGTTATTTAGCAAGTAGCCATTATTATGTTCTTTTCGGAAGTTTTTTAAACCTTTTATTAATAACTCTTCAAATAATTTATCTACTGCTTCGACGTGGCTATTATAGGCGGTTTCGATGCCGAGTGATAAGCCTTTAAATTGGGCTTCCAAATCCAGTTTGAAGGAGTGACGTGGGCGGTATTTCAAAACATCCGTTGTAGAGGAGGAACTACCAGCGTTAATTTGTCCCTTCGTACGCGGCACGCCTGCTTGAATAGGTCTACGGTCGAAGTCCAGATAACGCGGGTCAATACTGGTGTAGCCAGTGAGAATGCCGATGGGAATACTGCCGATTTTGCCGCGACCTGCCACGGAAATTTCAAAACCTTTAATCTCCACATCACCAATATTTACCGCACTAAAATTGGGAAAAGTAATAAGGTTAAATTCCATCATATCATAATAGCGCGACCAAAATAGTGCACCATCCACAAAACCCTCAAATCCACCAATTTTAAAGCCTTGCTTTGCGCCGAATTCTGCCGTCCAGCCCGTTTCGGAGCCAAGCGTTGGATTAGGTGTTACAAAAAAACCACCTACGTCGGTGTAAATAAATTTCTCTGCCACCGTCGGAAAACGATAGCCTTGTCCCCAAGAAGTACGCAAGAACGTATATTTTGCAACTTGATAATTCGCACCAAAACGCACGACTGGCTTGGATTCTTCTTCTTCTGCGGGTGAAACGGAGCCGCCTTCGTACAAGAAACCAGGATTTTTCAACAAGTTATTTTCATATCGGAAACCAGCGGAAAGATTCAACCGTTTGCCGAATTTTCTCTCCACTTGCAAATACGCAGCGATATTGCGCGAGGTGAAAGTCGTGTCGCCGTACAGCGCAGCGGTCACTTCATTTCCAGATAAAACTACGCCAGAAGTGATGACTAAATTCGTATTTGCAAATTGCCGCTGAAATTGATATTCGCCGTACCACAATTGCGAAAAATTGGACTGATTACCACTGTTTTGATTATCTACGCGGTAGTAACGACTCAAAATTTTGTGGCGATTGCCAGCATTATCAAAATACGTCAAGTGTGGGTCTACATTATACCGAAAGCGCTCGCGCGTAGAAACCGTGCTGGGCGTGCCCACATAACCCATCGTATCTGCTATCCAATAGAAAAAAGAGCCACTGGCACCTTTATTAAAATTGCCATTTACCCCAATGGTGAAGCGGTCGGTGATGCGATAATTCGTTGTGAAATTGAAGCGACCATATTTTTTATAAGTGGCTTGATTATAAGTATCTTCATTCAAATAATAACCACCGAGTACTAAGTCCAAATCCTTTAATTTTCGGCGATGCGACACACTTGCACCAGCAACGTATGGCGCGCGGTCCCACCATTTTAGTCGCTCGTCATCTGGCGAGAGGTAAGCAGTATAAAACGTTGCAATTTTCGTTTCTGGCTCTGACTTTGGCAGGGCAGTGCGTACGTTGATAATGCCATTCATAGCCGAGGAACCATACAGCGCGGAAGCCGCGCCTTTCACCACTTCTACTTGCTCTACATTTTCAATTGGCACGTCATCCCAATTCGGGAAACCGGCATCTGCTTGCAAAATCGGCACGTCATCTACCAATAACAAAACACGACTTCCAGCACCATACGAATAGCCAGAACCACCACGAATATTGGCTTGCCCATCAATAATATTCACACCCGGAATTTTATCCAACGCCTCGTCAATGGAAACTTTAGCGGTATTTTCAATCAATTGAGGTTGGAGTACATCCAGCGAAACCGTGACTTCACTCAGTGGTTTTTCGTACTTTCCACTGGTGACGGTCGTCATGTTCAACATATTGGATTCTGTGGAAAGTGGGACATCCAGCGTCAGCGTTTGGTCAGCCGACAATTCGATGCTTTGCGTAAAAATTTTGTAGCCGATATAACTGATTTCCAACTGATACGTGCCAGCGTCCAAGATGAGATTATAATTGCCATCTACATCTGAAACAATGCCTTTGTTGCCAGCCTGAATCGTAGCACCGACGAGCGGTTCGCCAGTATCCAAATCTGTAATTTTTCCAGTAAGCGTGGCTTTTTGAGCCATCATAAATCCTGCAAACAAGGTGAAAATTGCCAATAAAAAGGAGTTTCTCATTTGAATATTTGATTTTTTAAAGACGATAGACGATAGATATTAGACGATAGATTTCACTCATTCAAGTTTGTAATTGCAGACAAAACCTGTTATAAACTTCGCACAGCGGGTGTCTAAAGTCTATTGTCTAAAATCTAAAGTCTCAAAAAGGAGTGTTCGCAGGGCAATGGAATCCGAAAGTTAAGCGAATGTAAGTTAAAACAACAATTTTTTTTGCGAGGCGTGTAAGGGATTGTACAAAACGAAACTTTTTTCTTCGCCACCATTGCCAAATGTCATATATTGCCAAAATTCTAAAATGAAACACATTACAAACAAACGTTTTTTACTATGAAGAAAATTTGTATACTCTTTGCAACCTTGTTCGTTTTGGGAAGTGTAAAGGCGCAGACGGTTCAAGACTGTATGCCCGACACGACACTTTCCGATACCGCAGTGGGCGTGTTTCCGCTGCCTTACTCGCTGGATAGAAATCCAACGGGTGGTATAAAAGATACAGCTTGTGTGAATACGCCTTACCGCTATGTTTTTACGATTGCGGTGGCAGAAACGTTCAATACGGGTACATTTGGAACGGTAACGCTTAATAGTGTAGAATTGAATCCGGAAGGTGCGATAACGAACTTGCCGAAGGGATTGGATTATGCTTGTAATCCGCCCAACTGTATTTTTCCCAAAAATACGCAAGGTTGTGTGGTCGTATATGGTACGCCTACTGATACCGTTGGAAGATATGATTTGCAAATTAAAGGACTGATTAGAAGCTTTATAGATTTTGATTTGAGTTTTCCGAGTACCCTTATTTATCCCGGCAATTATTATTTATTTGTAAGACCCCAAGGCTCCGCCAGTTGCCGCACCGTTGGTACAGCCGACATCGCCGACCTGGAAATAAACGCCCTTAACCGCCCCAATCCATTTAGTGGGTTGACCCAATTAGTAATCAATTCTAAAGTAAGTGGTGATTTTGATTTTACAGTAAATGACATCATTGGTAGGCAAGTGCACCGCGAAAGTATCAACCTCTGGGAAGGTGAGAACACTGTAGATTTTGACGGCGCACGGCTTCCGGCGGGTGTGTACGTGTACACCATTAGTAATGGCGATAAAGCTTTTTCCGGCAAAATGAGTATTTATCGAAATTGATTTTTAGAAGAATTCTCCCGCAGATTTCGCAGATAGTTTTTTTTAATTGGCAAAATCCTCCATAAGTCTGCGGGAGAAATACATCATAGCGACTTTTCAAATTGCTACCTCTTCAAGTCACTTATTCTCTCCGTCTCCCTTCTGTGACAAATTAGGCATCCCTTCGTCTCCATCAGAACGAACTGTTATTACATTTTTAAAATTCAAACAACATGAGAAAACAATTACTTCTTATTAGTATTTGCTTATTTTTTATAATAACGCTTACCGCGAATGCCCAATCCGGCTGCCCAAATTGCGTGGTGAGCGTGCCTACTACGCTTTCAGCCGACACCATTTACATCTCCAATGCGCCAAATGGCAGAGCAGGTGCGTATTACGAGGGCGACATCAGTTTTAGAATGCCCAAAACCACCACGCCCGTCGCAGCAGTAGACCCATCGGTGGCACCCGGCATTACCATTTCACAAATTAATATCACTTCGGTGTCCAATGTGCCGCCGGGACTCAGTTGGGAAGCGAATCAAACGGAATTCAACGTGTCACAGGAGACGGACGGCTGTGTGCGTTTTTGCGGAACGCCGTTGCAACCCGGATTGTACGAGGTAGAAGTAGTCGTCACGGCAAAAATATTTGTCATCAGCCAAACCACGTCTTTTTCTTTTCCCATTTTAATCGAACCGGCGGTGAGCGTGACGGAAGGTTTTACCATAGAGAATAGTAGCGGCTGCGGCGAAGTAGCGGCCGGTTTTAAAAATAATGTGCCTTCTGGCGGTCAAACGGGTTTTGCGTATAATTGGATATTTGGTAATGGACAGACTTCGATTGATGAAAATCCTACAAGTCAAATTTATAAACAACCCGGCACGTATACCGTTGATTATCGAGCAATTGTGGATACGACAGGCTATTTTTTAACGGGTCTGCGTATCGAAAAAGTGGATTGTGACGATTTATTCAACCGTCCTGATTTGCAGTTAGAAATTTATGATGCCAGAGATACGGTGATTTATACTTCTGCTACGTTTAACAATGCTGTTTTGCCTTTGAATTTTAATTTGAATCTAAAAATTGCAAATGGTAATTATAAAATTCGCGTGACTGACGACGACGAAGGTTTGGAAGGCGGCGACGACGAATGTGGCACTGTAAATTTCAATCAACTTTCCAATGGCACGTTGGAAGGCGTTAAATTTCAAGCAGTTATAGCAATAGTTCATCCGGTGGACACGATTCGTTCGCAGGATATTGTGCGCGTGTACGCACAACCAGCGCCGCCAAGTCTGACGGGATACGATGGTGCAAAACTTTGTAAAGGAGATACGGTCAAATTAGTGACCAATTATGCGACCAGCGTTCAATGGTATAAAGATGACGAATCTATTATCGGTGCAAGTAATGCTAATTTACAAACGACGGAGACTGGAATCTACCGTGTAGCATATACCTCAGCGGATGGTTGTCGAGCATTTTCGCAGCCGTTATCGCTTAACTTTCCACCGCCACCAATTGCGCCTGTTTTTCTAAATAATAAAAATTCTTTATCTCTTTTTGAGCCTGCAAAATTACCTGTAAATTATAAAGCGCAATGGTTTTTGAATGACGTTGTAATAACTGGTGCTACGAATATAACCTATTGTGCAAAAGCATCGGGAAGTTATTTATTAGAAATCACCGATAATGCAACGGGCTGTTCGAATCGTTTTTCGCGGATTGTGACCTACGACCCAAATTTTGCAGGTTGTACCACTTCGACGGAAGAGCGATTTAACGAATTGGTGAGCGATTTGAATCTTTTTCCAAATCCAACTAATGGAAAACTCTGGCTAAACTTTGGTTTGAATACAACAACAGATGCTATTTTAATTATACGAAATGCGTTGGGCATGGAAATCAGTCGGCAAGTACATCGCAATTTATTGGGCAACAGCCAATTAGAAATTGAATTGAGTAATCAACCGGCGGGGCTTTATTTTTTAGAATTGCAAGTGCAGGATGGACGAAAGAATTTGAAAGTGATGAAAGAGTAGGCAGTGGGCAGTAGACAGTAGGCAGGATTCCCTCGGAACAAGCAACAAGGGACTGCTTACTGCCCACTGCCTACTGTTTCACCCAGATGATGTCGCGTATTTCTTTCTCCTCGTGGCGGCGTATATATTCCTGAAATAATTGTTCGGACCGCTCGCGCCGGACTGCGTCTGGTGCGTTAGTGTTGTCATAAAATCCTTTAACATCTCGTTGCCGAAAAGTTTCATATAACGTCACCGCGCAAGCCACCGATATATTCAAACTTTCTGCCATGCCCATTTGTGGAATCACAAAATTACCATCTGCAAAAGCCGCCGCTTCTATGGAGATACCATCATGTTCATTGCCAAATAAAAAAGCGGTAGATTGCGTCAGGTCTAATTTATAAATAGAAGTTGCCGTTTCACTCAGTTTTGTACTTAGCACTCGTTGATAACGATTCTTTACATCTTCAAAACATTTTTTTGCATCGGTATAATAATGCACATCAATCCAGCGGCGCGCTCCGCCGGACGTTTTTCTACCAATCGTTATAAAATCTGCCTTTAACCCTTCTTCGGTATGTAATACAAAAACTTCCCCGATGCCCACCGAATCACAAGAGCGCAACACTGCACCAATGTTGTGCAAATCAATCACATTTTCCAAAATGACGGTCAAATCCGGCTGCCGACGCGCGGCGACTTGGCGGAATTTTTCGAGGCGTTTTTCGTTCATTGTGTTGTAGATGTGGCACACCTTTGAGGTACGGCACACCTTTTTTATTTGATAACAATCGTCTTTATATTCACAAATTCTTTAATGCCTTCTGCTGCTAATTCCCGTCCATAACCTGAACGTTTCATACCGCCAAACGGCAAACGCGGGTCTGATTTTACAAAATCATTGATGACGACGAAACCTGCTTCCAATTGATTGGCAATGTTTTGCGCACGTTCCAGATTTTCAGACCAGACAGCAGCACCTAAACCAAATTGGGTATTATTTGCTAAAGCAATTGCTTCCGCATCATTTTTAACAGTAAATAAGGAAATAACTGGACCAAATAATTCTTGATCATACGCGGGCATTCCAGGCTGGAGGTTTGTTAAAATCATGGGTTCAAAAAAATTGTTTTTCTCACCAGTTATGCCGCCGTCGTGAAGAACAGTTGCGCCTTTGGCGATGGATTCTTGGACTTGTTTGTGGAGTTGGTCGCGCAAATCGAGGCGTGCCATCGTGCTGAGGGTAGTGTCTTCTTCGGTTGGGTCGCCGATTTTTAGCTGACTTACATTTTCTTTAATTGCCGAAATAAATTTTGGAGCTACCGATTCGTGCACGATAAAGCGTTTTGCGGCGATACAGGTTTGACCAGCATTATTCATGCGAGATTGCACGCCAATTTTTGCAGCTTCTTCCACGTTGGCATCTTCTAAAACGATAAACGGATCGCTGCCGCCGAGTTCCATGACACAGCGTTTTAGGTGCTTGCCAGCCAATGCCGCTACGCTTGCACCTGCACGGTCGCTACCTGTGAGTGACACGCCGCGCACGATTGGATGTGCAATAACGGTTTCTACCTGTTCTACTTCAATTAACAAAGTTTGAAAAACGCCTGACTTTCCAATCACACCTGCAAATATTTTTTCAAGCATCAATGCACATTGAGGGACATTTGGCGCGTGTTTTAGTAGAATCACATTGCCGGCGCAAAAAGCAGGAATTGCAAAGCGAATGGCTTGCCAAAAGGGAAAATTCCAAGGCATAATGCCTAAAATCGCGCCGAGCGGCTCGTAGCGAACGTAACTTTTTTGGTATTCGGTTTCAATTACTTTGTCTCTTAAAAATGCAGCCGAGTTGTCCGAAAAATAATCGCACGTCCAAGCACACTTTTCAATCTCGGCGCGGGATTGGGTGATGGGTTTGCCCATTTCCAAGGTGATTAAAGCGGCATACTCTTGGAGATTGGCACGGAGGTTTTCGCCTATTTGTTTTGTAAAAACGGCTCGCTCTTCGATGGAAGTGTTGCGCCAGTAATTAGAATAAGTGGATTGGGCAAGCAGTAATTGCTCAGAAAGTTGGGGTTCATTTAAAGATGGGAAAGAAGCGAGTAGTTGATTATTGAATGGATTGATGGTGGCGAACATGGATGGTGTAATTTGAATGCAAAAATGTGCCACACTTTGAAAGCGCGGCACATTCATTAAAAAGCTA
>CAZJXN010000203.1:0-8046 GCA_964549655.1 uncultured Saprospiraceae bacterium | reverse complement strand
TAGGTATTATGTTTGGGAAAATGCTTTAGCATAGCATATGTAAAGTAGGAATTACCAAACTCAGACTCTGGAATTATATCGCCATATGCCTGTTCATTTTCACCCTCACAGGCAAAAAAGTAATTGACATCTGGGTCTTTATTCAGTAATTCAATAAAACTCCCATCCTCTAATTTAGAATCTAATAATTTTTTACATTCAATTATAAAAGGGTCTTCATGATCAAATTTTATAGATTTACTAATGGCGCTCAATGGGAGTGAAAATTTCTTAATATACCCATAAGCGTAGCAAGTATCCAATAGAATTAAAACGTCAACATTATGGAAACCATGCCAATATGTTTTAAGTAATTTATCAAGTAAGAGTTGCTCATGTAAGTACAATGCCTCTAACTCTATTTCTGTAAATGCAGGATGCTCAAAATCGAATTGAGTCCCATGACCAGAATAATAGAAGACAAAAAGATCACGATCACCAGGTTCCGGTTTTTTTTCTTAAAATATTCAATCCAATCTGTAACTACATCTCGATCTACATGCTTCCCTTTATTTGCAACTGTTGATAATCTCGCTTCATTATCATTTAATAATAGTCTGACTTCTTTAAAATTTAGCTTCTGAAAAAGATTGTACATATTTTCAGCATCTTTTTCCGCATATTCTAATCCATTATTCACCCCTACACACAAAGAATAACGATTTCCCATATAAAGGCACTTTTAGTAAATTTATTTATTGATTTTCTGATACAAAGATCATATCAAGCAGGGCAAATTGTCAATACCACTTTTTCGTGATAATTTTAATCTTGCTGCGCGGAGGTAAAAATATATTAAAAAATCACTATAGCAAAATATTTTACAAAAATAAATACGGTATTATATTGTTTTGTATTTATATCAAAAACACCCCTCCTTTATAACTATTGTCCTTAGCTAGCGATATATAGTGCAATATTATAAGCATTATTCACCTTTACTTTGCCAGCAAATCGTTAATCATTATTACAAAATCAATAATCGTTTTTTGTGAGTTCGTCCTGCAATGGATACTCTTTGCCAGAGCATCTCACATCGGCATGGGCTAAAATTTTAATTAAAAGATAATATTAAAAAAGGAATATGTTATAAAAAGAGCAGTATTTTTTCGAAAGTATGAAGTTGAAGCAAAAGCATTCATCTTATTGCAAAAAAAACATTAACCCTAACTTTTCAAAAGTCTTTATTAATCGTACTTTCAATCCCACCGCCGTTTTGAAATCTCAAACAAAAAAACGTACTTCGTGCCTCATACTTCTAACACCTAAAGTCTAACAAAATGCAGCGACTTATTCTTGCAATTGCTTTTCTGTATACAAACCTCTTGGCTTTCGCCCAATTAAAATCCCCCGATGACTTCTTCCCGCACAAACGCGGTGAAAATTTCACGCCCCATTATATGCTGGTAGATTATTTTGAACACGTAGCCGCCAATAGTGAATATGTAAAATTAACACAATATGGCGTGACGAATGAAAAGCGCCCGCTCTTGCTGGCAGCTATTTCTACACCGGAAAACTTAGCACGACTTGATGAAATTCGCCAAAATAATGTGCGCCGCACGGGTTTGATAGATGGACAAGCGACCACTCAAGACATCGCAATTGTGTGGCTCGGTTTCAGTATTCATGGCAATGAAGCGGCAGGTTCGGAAGCGGCACCGCAAGTGTTGTACGAATTGGTTGACCCCAATAATGCGCCCACCAAAGAATGGTTGAAAAATACAATTGTCTTGATTGACCCGGCACAGAATCCAGATGGTTACTCGCGCTATGCGGAATGGTATCGCCGGTATGCAAATGTGATTTTAAATCCATATCCGAATGGCTACGAACACTTGGAGCCGTGGCCCGGCGGACGGGTGAACCATTATCTGTTTGATTTGAATCGCGATTGGGCTTGGCAAACACAGGTAGAATCGCAGCAACGCATGAAAGTTTATCATGATTGGATGCCGCACATCGTGGCGGATATTCACGAGCAAGGTTATAATAATCCTTATTATTTCGCACCAGCAGCGCAGCCGTATCATAAGTTTATTACATCGTTTCAACGCGATTTTCAAGTAGAAATTGGTAAGAATCATGCGAAGTATTTCGACCAAAATGATTGGCTTTATTTTACAAAAGAAGTGTTTGATTTGCTCTATCCCAGCTACGGCGACACGTACCCGACGTACAGCGGCGCGATTGGTATGACCTACGAACAAGGCGGCGGCGGACGCGGCGGACGTGGCATCACGATGGAAAATGGCGACACACTTACCTTGCTCGACCGCGTCAATCACCACAAAACCACGGCACTTTCCACGGTAGAAGTCGCTTCTAAAAACGCGCAACGCTTGGTTCAGAACTTTACAGCATTCTATAATAACTCTAAAAATGGGCAAGTCGGCGAGTACAAAACATTTGTCATAAAAGGCTCGAATCCGCAAGGGCGTTTGAAAGCATTGACCAATTTATTAGATAAGAATTTTATAAAATATGGCAGAGCTGGAAAGTCAGGTTCGTTACGTGGTTTCGATTATCAGACTGGCAAAGAAGGCAGCATAAGTGTCACTGAAAACGACTTGATTATCAGCACCATCCAACCTAAATCCGTGATGGCGCACATTTTATTTGAACCCAAAACGGATGTGGTGGACTCGCTCACGTATGACATCACGGCGTGGTCGCTCCCATATGCGTATGGCTTGGAGGCGTATGCTTCGCGCGAGCGTTTTGATGCCTCGAACGGCTACTCATTTAGTAATTATAATAATAACATTACATCCGTTCAAAATCCTTATGCTTTTGTTGCAACGTGGAATTCATTAAGCAATGCTCGTTTCTTAAGTGCGATTTTGAAAAAAGGACTGAAAGTACGCTATGCGAGTGAAGCATTTGAGTTGGAAGGTCAAAAATATAATGCTGGAACGCTCGTCATTACGGGTGCGGATAATCGAAAAATTACTGATTTTACAAAAACAGTGACCGACATTGCACAGCAATTCCAGCAGGAAATCCGAGCGGTGCAAAGTGGTTTTGTGAGCAGTGGCAAGGACTTTGGGTCGAGTTCGTATGGTTTTATTGAAACGCCTAAAATTGCGATTCTCGGCGGCGAAGGCACGTATAATAATTCGTTTGGACAAGTTTGGTATTATTTTGAACAGGATTTACAATATCCCGTCACGGTCATTTCCGCGCAGAATTTGGCTCGAATGAATGTAGATGATTTTAATGTGATTGTCATGTCAGAAGGAAATTATACCGTCAGTGAAGCAGTAGCGGACCGATTGACGACTTGGATGAACAATGGCGGTAGGCTTATTGCTATTGGAGATGCGTTGCGCTCTTTGGAAGATAAAAAAGGATTCAGCCTTACGCGCTACTCGAATGACGACGACAAAAGTGCCGCCGAAAAAGCCGATAAACAAGCTGAACTCGACCACCGATTTGACCCTTTTGCGGGGCAGGCGCGTCGTTACATCATGGAAGACATTCCGGGTGCGATTTTCAAAGTAAAAGTGGACAACACGCATCCGCTTGGCTATGGTTTATCCGATTATTATTTCACCTTAAAAAGTGGCACCTTGAGCTACCAACCGATGAAAAATGCGTGGAATGTCGGCACTTTGAGCGATAATGTTTTTTCTGCTGGCTTCGTGGGTACGAATGCAAAAAATGCGATTAAAAATTCTTTCGTCTTCGCCGTGCAGGACAAAGGGCAAGGCAGCGTCACGTATTTTGTGGACAATCCGCTGTTTCGCGCTTTTTGGGAGAATGGCAAGTTTTTGTTTAGCAATGCGGTGTTTCTCGTGGGGCAGTGATGCAATGCGTCTTTTTTATAATCAAAATAAAGTAATTAGTCAATTAAAAATTATTTAATTAACAATTATGAATAAGAAAGTTGTATTAATTACTGGAGCCTCTTCTGGCATCGGAGAGGAAACTGCTAAGCTATTAATAGAAAAAGGATTTACCGTTTATGGAGCCGCCCGAAGAATCGAAAAAATGCAGGATTTAACCAAATTTGGAGTTAAACTATTAGCAATGGATGTAACGGACGATGAATCCATGATAAATGGGGTGAATGAAATTATAAAAAATGAAAAACGTATTGATATCTTAGTGAACAATGCCGGCTATGGTTCCTACGGTGCCTTGGAGGATGTTCCCATTGCTGAAGCAAAATATCAGTTTGAAGTAAATGTTTTTGGATTGGCGCGATTGACGCAGCTCGTACTGCCGCACATGCGGGCGCAGCACTCAGGTAAAATTATCAATATATCTTCGATAGGCGGTAAAACCGGCGAACCACATGGGGGCTGGTATCATGCTACTAAATTCGCCGTTGAAGGATTGAGTGACTGTATCCGATTGGAATTAAAACAATTTGGCATAGATGTAGTCGTTATTCAGCCGGGTGCCATCAAAACCGAATGGAATGCGATAGCCAGAGAAAATATGCTGAAAACATCCGGCAATACCGCTTATAAAAATTTGGTAGCCAAACATATAAACTTCTTAAAAAATGGGGATGAGAAATTGGCATCACATCCGATTGTTATTGCCAAAGTCATTGCCAGAGCGATTGTTGCGAATCGTCCTAAAACCCGATACATAGCCGGTGCCGGCGCCAAGCCGATTTTATTTTTGCGAAAAATCTTGCCCGACCGTTTGTTTGATCGGCTTACGTTAAGCCTACTACGATAGGTCGCCATTCAATAAAAAGTGGTACGGCAATGAGTGGAGCATAGGAAGATAGGAACACGTAAAGCATCCTCCTATCCTCCTATCTTCGCATCCTCCAAATATAACATTTCACACACTTTCATTCCTTTTCGGTACAAATCTTTGATGGTTTCGATGGGGAGTAATTTGGCGTTTTTGTACAAAACGAGGTAATAATTGCATCCTTCGAGTGACCAGTCTTTTTCGATGGTGAAGAATTTTAGCACCTGATCGTTCGTCGTGGCGCGAATGTAATCTTCATCTTCACCCTTGAGCCAGTACTGCTCTGAAAATTTAGGAAAACCTTCAAAATCAATATCTTTTTGTAAATGAAGCCATTCGCCGATTCTATGCGCAATGGTTTCGGGTTTCATCCAAAAATGTGGTAAGCCCAGTTTTTTTGATTGTAAAAAGAAGACCGTTTGTTGGATGATTACAGTGACCTTACCAGTGCTTACGGCATACTGGTAGTCAAAAATATGCACGTCCGTTTCCAGCATTTCGTCTTTTCGATGCAATATATTGGTGATACTTCCGCGGCTGGCAGCTACAAATAGTTTAAAATCTTTCAGCAGCTCAAACAAACCCCATTCGTCTTTGGGTTCAAATTGCATTTTTAAATCAAAAGCGACTTGTTCTAGTGCTTGCGTTCTTTTCTTTGACATTTTTATCAATTTGACAACATGCTGATTTGCCAATGTGCCAATACTCACTAAAGTTGACAGTTTTTACGCAAAGACGCTAAGTGTCACTAAGTTACCGCATCTGGCATTTCCTTATCTGACATCCCGCTACGCGGCTCTTCGTTGCATATAAAAACTCGCATCTTCTACCGTTTGGATGGCATCCGCTTCTTCGCTGGTCAAATATACTTTAAAATCGTGTTCCAGTGCAGCAATCACCAGCAGTACATCAACAGAATCCAGATACAAATCATTGCGCAGACTGGTATCTGGATGAATATGAGACGAAGGGACGCGGCACACGCCACTAATAAGGTCTATAACACGGTTTTGAATAATTGTTAACATGATTGAAAGATTTGTTATTCGCGATGTATTCAACGGTAAACAACGCCTATCCACCCCTTATCGTTGCTACCTACTTTCATAATTTTTATAAAAATGATAGAAAATGAGCTAAAACAGGCGAATTTTCGCTGTGAATTTTTATAGAAATTACAATGTGTAAAAGTTTCTTGTTTGGGGTTTGAAGTTGCACATTTGATGTTGACCGTTTTTGTTTGAAGTTTCTGATGTAATGTTTGAGAAGTCTGGCATTTAGCATCTTTGTAGGAAAGTAAAAAAAGGGAAGAACGTTTAGTCGGCTCTTAAATCGTCCAAACGCTCTCCAGTTTTTCTATTTTGTACTGCCTACTTATTTTCTTACCCGTTACCTCGTTTTCTGGGTGCTTCCTCTTTTTTGGTGGACGCATCATTCTTTTGGCGCGCGTTGCTGGAATTATCAGTGCGCGGGCGCTCCACTTGTCTGGACGGCTCTACCGAACGTTGTCTTTCATTTGAATTATCATTACGTGGACGCTCTATGGTTCTTGGTTGTTCCGCAGGATGCTCTCTTTCAATGGTTCGAGGACGCTCATTGTCCTGATTCTGCGTAGAACGGCGTTGCGTTTCTGCCGCAGGTTTGCGCTCCATTGTTCGAGGTTCTTCTGTACGTGTTGGCTCTCGGCGTGTCGTTTCCGGGCGCGTTTCTTCTCGGCGTATTTCTCGCTCTGGCGTGGTCGTGCGGCGCGGTGTATTTTCTGTAGGTGCCGGTCTGCTTCGCGTTTCTTCGGTTGGCTGCTCGTAGGTGCGTCTTGGCATTTCCCGTGCAGGGGCTTCTTCGCGGGTGCGTGGCTGTGTGTTGCCTGTTGCGCGACGTGGCGCTTCTACCTCAGGTGTACGAGTCCGATCCGCACTACTTTCCCGTTCTCTCACTGCCGAGCGAGCCGGAGCGACTTCTTTTATGCGCGGATATTGTACTTCGTTTTTCTCTAAATAATCGCGCTGCGAAATTTCTCTACCTTTATTAGTGCGATTATAACTAACCCGCTCGTTTTCCAACTTGCCAAATTCGCGCAAGCGTTCTACCCGATTATTTCTATCCGACAGCCACTGGTCAGATACGATATCACGATTGCGATACTTCCAGCGTTCTACACCAACGTAGATGTTGTTTCTGTAACGCGGATAACGATAGGAATAATCAATAAAGCAAGAAGACAAACGCGCGTAGCGATAATGGTGCTGCGGACGTTGGAAATACCAATTCACAAAGTAGAATGAAGGCATTTGCACAATCACAATTGGGCGGTTCGGACGATGGTAGAACCCATAATCATACCAATACGGCACGGGTCGCCAGCGCGGCTGCCGATACCAACGCGGATAACCAAACCAGTAAGGGTAGCTGTAATTGTAATAATCCCGAACGATGACGCGCTGCGGACGATCATTTTCATAATATCTTTGGTCTTCGTAGTCTTCGCTGTAATATTCATCGTCGTAGCCGTACTCCTGGGCATAAGCTTTTGCCGATTCGCTAAACTCAGTTACCGCTTCTGGGTCAGACCCAATTTCATCTCTCCAACTTTCCAGCGACTGCGCATTACTTTCACTCATCTCCCGATTCATTTCTGCAAACCTACGTAAAGTCCAACTTGGGTCATTTTGATACAAATCACCTAATCCATCCGCCATGCGTTTGTCTTGTGTCAGTGCGCTCAGTGCCTCTGGGTTGTCAATTAATTTGCGGAACGCATCTTGCGTACGTCTGGGGTAGCGTTGCAACAAGGATTCAAATTCGTCTTTTGTGCTATTTTCCAAGTCGTCTATTTGCACCAGCAGATTGTAATAATATTTGTTCGCTTCTCTCGCCCGTGTGTGAATCACTTCAGGGTAATCTTTTAAAATAGCACTTTCAGAGCGTTTGCCGTCGCTTGCCAATTTTGCAATCAAGTTGGGATAACGGGTTAAATCCCAGAGAATTTGTTGGGTCTCCTGCGAGTAGGGTTTTACAATACTTTCAAACTCCGCCCGCGAGCGGTCTTGAATTTTTTGCACTTGTTTCAATACGTCCGGCTGTGCGGCTGCTTCCAAAGTGGCGCGTTGCAGATCCGCATCAAAAGCGACAATTGCCTGCACGTTCTGTGGGTCGTCTTCCAGCAATTGTTGAAGCTGGTTTTCGTTACTTTGGCTCCACAGCCCGACGGTGAGGAGCATCGCTAAAATCATTGGGATACTGACTTTCATTGTACATTGTTTTGGAAAAAGTGAAACCATGTTTTAGGGTTTT